>CALHTA010000029.1 GCA_938038645.1 uncultured Thiotrichaceae bacterium | reverse complement strand
ACATCGCCGTTCATGATCGCGTTTTGACGAGCTGTAGTATCAGTTAGGCTTAATAGCTCTAGCTCATCAAAGTAAGCTGAATCCGCTTTCCAGTAGTTAGGATTACGCTTGAAGCTAGTACGAACACCTGGCTCATACTTTTCAATAATGTAACCACCCGTTCCGATACCCGCTTGTGCATCAACTTTGCCATCTTTAGAAGGCAGAATTAATAAGTGGTAGTCAGAGGCGATGAAAGGGAAACCAGCATTCGGACCATCTAGCTCGATGATCACTTTGTTAGGGCCATCCGCTTTGATCGATACAATCGGCTTAGTTAAACCTTTGGCAGCTGACTTACTGTCTTTACCCATGTGGTGTTGTAAAGAAGCGATGACATCTTCAGCAACCATTGTCTTGCCGTTAGAGAAAGTAACGTCTTTACGTAGGTTAAATACCCAAGTTTTAGCGTCAGATGACTCGTAAGATTCAGCGAGTTCAGGACGAAGTTTGCCGTCTGGGCCAACTTCAGTCAGGCAGTTACCGTATGAAAAACCAATATGGGTTGCCATAGAGTTTTCAAACGTCGCAGGATCAAGCGTGTCGGTAGTTGAACCGTGCCCCATACCAATGCGAAGTTTGCCACCTTGCTTAGGTGTTGCCGCCATTGCCTTGTCTGCCATGGTTAGCGCAGTAGGTAGCACAATACCCGCAGCTAACGCCGACATAATAAATTGGCGGCGAGAAATAGTGCCTTTAGTTAATTCTTTTGAAATATGATCTGGGAGTAAAATATTACTCATAGTGTTCCTCCTGGAGTCTTTCCGCCGCTGAATACTGTATGGTATTTTCTTTGCTTGAGGGGGCGGATCTGGATACCTCTTTCTTGATACTAGCATACCCCTATTTTAGTTTTGAATTATTTTCTTAAATGAGTCTTTGGTAGTTTTGTAAAAATATTGATTTTTCTTAATAATCATTTTTTTTATGGACAGCCTTTACAATGTTATCGCAATCTGAATAAACTCAGTCCACGAGTCGCTGCTCAAACGGGCTCAATAATAAAAGGAGGCTATCCAGTGCATCCGATTCTCGGAACCGTGCTTCAACGTATACTATTAGGGGTTGTTACGCTTTTTTTCGTATCCCTCATAATCTTCAGCGCAATAGAATTTCTACCGGGCGATTTCACTCAGGCAGTGCTTGGACAAGCTGCAACGGAAGAAACTGTTGCCGCTTTTCGTAAAGAACTAGGCTTAGACCAACCGGCCCCCGTTCGCTATATGGAATGGATTCAAGCCGTTATGTCAGGCGACCTTGGGACTTCTTTCTCAGGACGAAACGCCTCTGGTATAGACCGTTCTCGTTCAGTGGTCGACCTCATAGAACCAAGGCTTTGGAACACTTTGTTTCTAGCCGCCATGGCGGCCATTGTGGCCGTTCCTCTGGCTTTATTCTTAGGGATTACTGCCGCGCTTTACAGAAATTCGGTGTATGACCGAGTCGTCAACGCGAGCACACTAACCACTATTTCGTTTCCAGAGTTCTTTGTTGCTTACATACTGATCCTGTTTATGTCACAGCTCTGGTTTGACTTCCCCGCCATCGCTAGCGTGAATGCTGAAACTCCGTTTTGGGAAAGAGTCTACAAATGCATCCTCCCAGCTTTAACCATGACGCTGGTTATCGTCGCACACATGATGAGAATGACTCGAGCAGCCATTATTAACCTGCTAGCTAGCCCTTACATCGAGATGGCTAGGCTGAAAGGTATTTCTAAGTCACAAGTTATCCTACGGCATGCTCTTCCCAATGCTTGGGCGCCGATTGCGACGGTTATTGCGTTTAACTTGGCCTATTTAGTTGTTGGCGTAGTCGTAGTAGAAGTTGTCTTTGTTTATCCTGGTATCGGCCAACTCATGGTTAACTCAGTGACTACCCGTGATATTCCTGTTGTACAGGCTTGTGCGCTGATCTTTGCCGCAACGTACATTATTTTAAACCTGATCGCCGATATCATCGGCATAGTCACTAACCCGAGGCTATTGCACCCAAGATGAGTCAATCAAATGCTTATTCAGCAACGGCTGAAGTTGGACAACTCCGCGAGCGACGTTCTCGATGGGAAACGATTAAACTGGAGCTGCGCAAAGCGCCTATCTCTGCTTGGTTTGGTTTCATCGTCATCGGATGTTATTTATTCGTCGCTCTATTTTCACCCTTACTCGCCCCTCACGGCGAGGCCGAAATATTTAAGACGCCTTTTGCCCCTTGGGACGCTAAACATATTCTTGGCACCGATCAGATTGGCCGAGATGTCTTTTCACGACTCATTTACGGTGCAACCAACACGATCGGCATCGCCTTAGCGACCACCCTACTATCGTTTTTAATCGGTGGAGGTTTGGGGCTAGCAGCGGCCATTACTGGCGGATGGTTAGATCAACTACTCAGCCGCTTCGTCGATGTGCTAATGGCAATTCCTAGCCTGATCTTTGCGTTGATGTTGTTGACCATTTTCGGTTCTAGCATCTTTAGTCTGATCTGCATTATCGCCGTACTAGACAGTACTCGAGTGTTTCGATTGACACGTTCCGTCGCCATCAACGTTACCGTTATGGATTATGTAGAGGCGGCTAAGCTGCGCGGTGAGAAGCTTGGCTGGATCATGCGACGCGAGATACTGCCCAACATTATGCCGCCATTGATTGCAGAGTTTGGATTGCGCTTCAGTTTTGTCTTCCTGACGATAGCTGCCCTGTCATTCCTTGGTCTAGGCATACAGCCACCAACAGCTGATTGGGGCTCAATGGTTAGAGACAACGCTTCGATGATTCAATTCGCTAAGTACGATATAACCGCTGCAATGACGCCAATGATTCCTGCTGCCGCTATTGCTTTACTCACCGTAGCCGTTAATTTTGTGGTTGATTGGTTCTTGCATAAAACAAGTGGGCTAAATGATGAGCACTGATAACAACGACACTAAAAACACCGGTTCTGCAGATGAAAACGGGCAGAAAGGTGACATTTTGCTTGAGATGCGCGATGTGCACATCGACGGATTCAGTGATGAAAAATGGCACCACATTGTAAAAGGCGTTGACCTGACATTGCGTCGTGGTGAAGTGATGGGCCTAATCGGTGAGTCTGGAGCCGGCAAGTCTACACTGGGTCTCGCAGCGATGGGTTTTGCTCAACCGGGTTGTAAGATCGTCAGTGGAACCATTAAATTTGATGGCATGGAACTTACAAAGGCTAGCGAGAATGAAAAACGCGCACTGTGGGGCAGCCGAATTGCTTACGTTGCACAATCTGCAGCAGCATCGTTTAACCCTGCGCATCGCTTAATTGACCAGACCGTTGAGTCAACCGTTAACAGTGGCATTCGCTCTTTAGAGGAAGCCCAAGCTGACGCCAGAACGCTTTATGCCTCACTGCAACTTCCCGATGCTGAAAACATCGGCGACCGTTATCCTCATCAGGTTTCAGGTGGACAGCTACAGCGCATGATGACGGCAATGGCGATGTCATCCCGCCCAGATCTGATTATCTTTGACGAGCCAACCACTGCATTAGACGTTACTACTCAGGTGGAAGTGCTGGTTGCAATGCGTGATATTGTTGAGCGCTTTAACACCGCTGCAATCTACATCACTCATGACCTAGCCGTTGTCGCACAAATGGCCGATTTCATTAAAGTACTGCGTTACGGTAATGAAGTGGAAGAAGCTGAAACACGACAAATGCTCACCGCACCTAAGGAGGAATACACCAAATCATTGTGGTCAGTACGTGCCCTCACTAAACCTGAAGAAACCAGCGATGACGTTGTTATCGAAATCAAAAACGTCGATGCGGCCTATGGCGGCTCGGTTAAAGTTTTGCATGACATTAACATCAAGTTGCCCCGCGGCCGCACAGTAGCGGTGGTAGGCGAGTCTGGTTCTGGAAAATCGACGACTGCACGTGTAATCACTGGGTTGTTACCGCCAATGACGGGTGAAGTGCAGTTTAATGGTGAAGTGCTGCCTAAAGCTTTAAAAGACCGCTCTAAAGATCAGCTACAGCGCATTCAGATGATTTATCAAATGGCTGATACTGCCATGAATCCGCGACATACAATTGCTGAAATTATTGGCCGACCACTGGAGTTCTACCATGACCTCAGTGGAAAAGCTAAGCAAGACCGAATTCTCGAGCTGCTGCACCTTATTGAGTTAGATCAGACATTTTATGACCGTATTCCCAGCGAATTATCCGGTGGTCAGAAACAAAGAGTCTGTATTGCTCGTGCTCTTGCAGCGGAGCCAGACGTGATTATTTGCGATGAAGTTACCTCGGCATTGGATCAGATCGTTCAGGAAGGCATCTTACAGTTATTGTTACGTCTACAACGTGAACTCGGCATTAGTTACTTGTTCATCACTCATGATATCGCGACGGTTCAGGCCATCTCAGATGAAATTGTGGTGATGTATCAAGGTGCTGTGGTTGAACAAGGGCTTAAGAGTGAAATCATGTCGCCGCCTTATCCTGAATACACCCAGTTGCTATTGAAATCAGTGCCAGAAATGGATCCTGATTGGCTGACAAATTTGGTCGATGATCGCCTATAAGTTTATTATCGATCGAGTCTGATAATCGGTTACAATCCCCTCTCTTTTTTAAAGCGTGGTAGTTAGGAGTTTGTAATGCGCAAAGTTGGTTTCATCGGTTGGCGTGGCATGGTTGGTTCTGTTCTTATGGAACGGATGCGTTCTGAAAATGATTTTCAG
>CALHTA010000028.1 GCA_938038645.1 uncultured Thiotrichaceae bacterium | reverse complement strand
CTGATAACTTTGTACGTGGCGTAAACTTCCTTCTTAGTGAAGAGCCTGATAAAGCGCTCGATGTATTTTTAAACAGACCAGAGATTGATGAATACACTGCCGAAACCTATTTGTTATTAGGGAACTTATTTAGAAACCGTGGCGAAGTAGATCGTGCACTTAGCGTCCATCAAAACCTAATCGGCAGAGCCTCTCTCAATAGACAACAAAAAGCGGCTACCATGTTAGCACTGGGGAAAGATTTTCTTGCGGCCGGTATGATGGATCGAGCTGAGCAAGTCTTTAATGAAATCATTCAAGGCGAGGATAGTCTATATATTGATGATGCTAGAGAAGCATTACGCAATATTTATGAGCAAACCCAAGAATGGGAAAAAGCCATCGCTGTTACCCAATTTTCAACGCAAAACTCAGACAATAATCTACACACACTCATCGCCAATTATTATTGTGAGCTAGCGGAAATCGCTTTAAACACAGGGCATATTCAGCACGCGACTGAGCAGCTGTCATTGGCCAAAAGCCAATCTCCTGACTCGACTAGAATAAAGGTGATTACAGCCCGTATACATAACCTACAAAAACAACATAGCCAAGCGAGTGCTTTGTACCTCAAAGCGGCTAAAGAGGCGCCACGCCTTCTAGGGAGTATATTTCAGCCAATGATTGAGAGTTACGAAGAAGCTGGAATTTTGCAGCAACTACAAGATGAGCTATTTGATATCTACGCTCAGTCCTCTGACGTCAAGGTCCTTGAATATACATTACGTCTTTCACTCGAAAAAGGCCCAAGTGAAAAGGTAAAAAAAGAGCTCCCCAATATTCTTGATTCAAAAGCGTTGAATGTTAGAACAATTAGGCAAGCCGTTAGTTTATTCCATGAAAGACCCGAACTAGCCACCAATAAGGCTTTAACGATGATTAGCTCTGCCCTAAACAATCATCTTTCCCAACAACCGGGTTATCAGTGCGGTCACTGTGGCTACAAAATGCATGATTTTCTTTGGCGATGTCCTGCCTGTAATCACTGGGATGAGGTCGTACACGTTTGATACTTTTAGGCTCTGACATCTGAATTCATAAAGGTAAAATAGATATGGCAGGTATGTTGATTGTTGCTTTGGATTTTCCCAACGAAAAACTGGCTTTAGATTTTATTGACCCCCTTTCACCAGAGGACTGTATTCTCAAAGTTGGATTGCAATTATACGTAGCAGAAGGGCCAAGATTAGTAAAAAAGTTAGTCGATAAAGGATTCAAAATTTTTCTGGACCTTAAATTTCATGATATCCCAAACACCGTTGCTGGGGCTTGCAAAAGTGCTGCGGACTTAGGTGTCTGGATGATTAATGTACATGCTTCAGGCGGGCCCGTCATGCTTGAGGCTGCTGCTAATTCGCTAGAGAGCTATCAAAGCCCTCCCATACTAATCGGAGTAACCGTACTCACTTCTATGAATAGTGAGCAACTTACTTCAACAGGCATTCAAATAACACCAAAGCAGCAGGTAAACAATCTTGCTTCACTCTGTGCAAATTCAGGTCTAGCTGGAGTTGTTTGTTCTGCACAAGAGGCTTTATCGTTACGAGAACAGCAAGGTAGGGAGTTCGTACTTGTAACCCCAGGTATAAGACCTGAGGGTTCAGCGAGTGGCGATCAACAAAGAATTATGACACCTTTGCAAGCAAAGCTTGCAGGGTCTAGCTATTTAGTTGTTGGTAGACCTATTACCGAAGCGTCTGACCCGCTTTCGGTAATAAGATCTATTCAACAATCTCTTGAGACTGATTAGTTAACGCAGTCTGATTCGTGTGCCGATTTTAATCGTATTGGAACGCAACCTATTTAAGCGCTTTAACTTAGCGACTGACGTTCGGTTTGCTCTGGCTAGACTATAGAGCGTATTTCCAGCCTTTACACGGTGGAATTTACGCTTAGAGAAGCGAGCTTTAGCGCGATTCCTCTTTTTCAACACTCGTTTAGCAGACTTTTTCTTGTATTGGTAACGCTTACTTAGTTTTGTTTTTTTGTATCGCTTATTTGTTTTATTAAATTTTGCGCGACTTTTCTTTGCTAGCTTTCTTTTCTTACTCGATTTCAAAGAGACTTTTCGTGATTTAACAGGTGGACTGTAGCTGACATCACGCCCCCCACTCATTGTGTTATACGCACGCATCACATGACGGGAGTATCGTTTTACTTGATTAAACTTGGGTCCATATTTCACACTTACCGCGCCAGGCCCACCATTGTAGGCTGCAGCTGCATAGTGTTTATTTCCGCCATAACGCACGAGCAAACGCTTTAGGTATTTTGTACCCCCATGAATATTTTGCCATGGGCTGTATCCATTCTTTACACCCAACTCTCTTGCGGTGCCAGGCATGAGTTGCATTAATCCTTTTTCGCCAAGTCCCCCTCTAGCGCGAGGGTTGAAACAGCTTTCAACCGCAATGACGGCTTTAATAAAATGCGGACTAACGCCATATTTACGAGATGCGTGATTAATAGTTTTTCTAAACCGCTTTGATTTGCGATTTAGGGTCTTTCGGCTGTACATATCACATGTGAAAACGGCTCTACGGCGTTTTTTCCGAGTTTTATAACGAGAACTTTTCTTTGATACTCGTTTTTTAACGGAATACTTCTTAGCCGCACTTTTCGAGGGTCCAGAGTATACTTCTTGAACGGGGGATAGTGCTAAAAAAACAGCTATCGCACACATACAGGTAATCGGTTTCTTCATGAAAGCTCCATGCAATTCATTTTTGGATCAGTTAAGTTGATCTTTAAA
>CALHTA010000027.1 GCA_938038645.1 uncultured Thiotrichaceae bacterium | reverse complement strand
GCTACCGATTTTTGCGCCAACGCTGGTAGCTTTAACACTGACGATGTTCGTTTATCTGCTCGGTGTGTTTGTCATGCCAACGATGTTGGGACGTCCGTCAGACTGGACGATGACGGTGATGATTAGCGACAAAGCGATGGGCGATGCCAATTTACCCTTAGGCGCAGCGCTCGCGGTAGCCATGTTGCTGATCACTGGGGTGATCTTGTTGATGTCTTCAGTCGTTTCTCGCAGGCAATCAGCATGAGTCGCCTTTTCAGTCAGTTGATTCTTTGGTTTGTTGCGCTGGGTATTCTTACGCCCATTGTTATTGTGGCGGGTGTGTCTATTGGCGCATCTAAAACGATTGCTTTCCCGCCGCAAGAGTTTTCACTGCACTGGTATCAGATGCTGTTTAGTGATCCTGACTGGTTAAAAGCGATTGGCACTTCGCTCCTAGTTGCTTGCATTGCCGCCTTGATTTCTGTGGCTTTAGCGCTAGCGATTAACTACGTACTGTGGAGGCTGAAAACGGGGTTTGCAAAATTTGTATTTGCATTGGGACTAGGGCCATTTCTATTGCCCCCAATCATTCTGGCACTCGGGGCTAGCTTGTTTTGGGCGGAAGTCGGTTGGTATGGCCGCATTGAAGCTACCGTCATTTCACATGGCATATTCTTCGTTACCCTACCGCTTGTGGTACTGGCTCGAGGCTTTGCCAGTTTGACGGATGATGTAGTGGAAGCCGCGCAAATGATGGGCGCAACCCCGCGACAATTGTTTCGCACCATTGTGCTGCCACTGATTACACCGTACTTACTAACGGGGTTCGCGCTGGTCTTTATTATCAGTGTGAATGAGTATTTGATTGCCAATATGATCTCAGGCTTTGTGGTGGAAACGCTGCCAATTAAGATTTTTAATAATGTGCGCTACGGCTACTCGCCGGTGGTCGCTGCAGCGTCCATGTTGTTTATTGGAATTACGGTAGCGGTGCTGTTGTTGGTTGCTCGCTCTACCGATTTATTGGGTCTGCTCGGTGTTAATAGCAAGAAATAACCACCACTAAATAACCACTAATAAATAACACCCAAGAATTATTACCTCTCAAGCATGGAAGTTTGTGACTTCTACGGAAACAAGGATAAATAAAATGCGCGAACTAACAAGACAAGACCTGAGCGATATTCAGTACGGCGCAGCGATCTTAGGTGCAGGCGGTGGTGGTGATTTAGAAGAAGGTTTCGACTTGATAGACACAGCGCTCGCGGCGGGCAAGTCTTTCAGGTTATTGAGTCTTGACGAGGTGCCCGATGACGCGCTGATTTGTACGCCTTATATGTTGGGTGCAATTTCCAGTTTGAGCGATGAAGAAGAGCGACTTTACGAAGGGTTAGCGCGTACAGATACGAATCCGATGTTGCTTGCGTATGACGCCTTTCAAAAGCACTTAGGTAAAGAGTTTTACGCCACCACAGCCTGTGAACTGGGTGGCTCCAATACTGCCGCCGCATTTTTCCCAGCGGTCATGAACGATCATTTTATTCTGGATGCTGACCCTGCTGGTCGTGCGGTGCCAGAAATTACCCATTCGACTTATTATTTTGCCGGGTTGCCTGCTTCACCAATTATGACCGCGAATGAGTTTGGTGAAACTTTCGTACTAGACAATGTGGTGGATGACCAGCGGGCAGAGACGTTAGTGCGGGCATTGTGCCAAGTGAGCCGACACAGTATCGCGGCGATTGATCACGCACTGGAGATGCAGGTGCTGCGTGATGTTTTAATTCCCGGGACAATTTCGAAAGCGCTGGAAATGGGACGCACATGGCGCTTGGCGCTGGATAAAGGTGACAATGTAGCCGAGGCAGTAGCGACGGTTGGTGGTGGTTTAGTTGGCTTTACGGGTGCAGTGTCAGCAATTGAGTTCAACACTGTAGAGGGTTTTACGCTGGGGTCGATTGAGATTGTAGGCACCGCAGCGTTCGAAGGAAAGCAGTTTAAGATCATGGTGAAGAATGAGAATTTAGTGGGCTGGATGGACGGTGAGGTCGCGGTCACTATTCCTGATTTGGTTTGTCTGTTAGATACGGATAATGGACAGCCCGTGACAAACCCTCATGCGTTTGTAGGTCAGAGTGTAGCGGTGGTTTTACTGCCTGCACCGGTTGAGTTTCAGACTGAAAAGGCGTTGTCAGTATTTGGACCACAATATGCGGGGATTGAGGGGAGGTATAGGCCCGTAATGCCCTAAAACAGGGGGTGTGGCCGTTTTTGTATAGAGGTTGGCGGTTATCTGCTATCCCTTTTTTCTGTCAAAACTAACAATAGATCAACGTCATCCAGAGGCTAAACATCTGGCTTGGCAAGGCTTTTTTGACAGAATTAAGGAGTAAATATTATGGCTAACCAATTATGTTTTGTAGCAGCTCATGAACTCGGAAACCAGCAGCAAAGTGACAAGACTCAGGGACTCAATAAACAACCCAAAGCCGATTCTTTGGGTCAAACTGAAATAGGTTTAAAGAAAAAGTTTGTTCAAACCTGTGAAAGATGGGCGCTCAAAAGAGGAGAGCAG
>CALHTA010000026.1 GCA_938038645.1 uncultured Thiotrichaceae bacterium | reverse complement strand
CCCAATTTAAAACTGCGTGGTTTGATGGCTATTCCAGAGTCAACTACGGACGTGAATAAACAGCGTGCTAATTTTGCTTTGCTGGCTAACGCGCAAGCAGTACTTAATGAAGCAGGCTTCTCTCTGGATACGCTTTCTATGGGCATGAGTGGTGATATGGATGCCGCGATCGCGGAAGGAGCAACCATTGTCAGAATCGGTACCGCAATTTTTGGTAATCGTCCTACCGCATGATACTGATCATGGATCATCCTTTAAGCATTAAATGAATACTCAAGAGGTTCGTTCTCATTATGACAGCTAATATGAATTCACAAAGCATTACTAAAATCACTTTTATTGGCGCGGGTAACATGGCTCGAAGCTTAGTAGCTGGTATGGTTGAAGACAGTGCCGCCGTAGAAATTACGGTATCAGACCCCAATGAGGAGCAGCTGGATATTATCCGTGGCCGATGGCCTTCTTGCGCTGCTACAACGGATAATCATACAGCCGTCGCTGATGCGGATATTGTCGTGCTGGCTGTAAAACCGCAGATTATGCAGAAGGTCTGTGAGGGTTTAGCGGCTTCTGTACAAGAAACTAAGCCATTGATTATTTCAATCGCGGCTGGCGTTAGTGAATCTAGCATGAGTCATTGGTTGGGTGGTTTTTTGCCAGTGGTGCGTTGCATGCCTAACACACCGGCTTTGGTACAAGCTGGAATGACGGGTTTATTTGCCAATGAACGAGTCAGTAAAGAACAGCGCAGCTTGGCGGAAAGTATCATGCGTTCTGTTGGAATGGTGCTATGGTTCGACGATGAAGAAAAGCTACATGCTGTGACAGCTGTTTCTGGCTCTGGACCAGCGTACTTCTTTCTAGTCATGGAGGCGATGCAAGCGTCTGCGGAAAGCTTTGGTTTGACAGCGGATGAAGCCCGATTAATGGTACAACAAACGGCTTTTGGCGCGGCAAAGCTAGCCATGGAAAGTCCAGAAAGTGCCGGTGAACTTCGTAGAAATGTGACATCACCCGGTGGGACTACTGAAGCAGCCATCGGGCAACTACAGTCTGCTGGTTTAGAGGCTACTTTCGATGCGGCATTGAAAGCAGCAGCACAACGCTCAATAGTATTGAGTGGGGCCAAGCCCGCTATTGAAAAAACATAAGGATAATCTGCTATGTCAGTCATTCAACAAATTCTCCTGTTTCTAGTAGAAACGCTATTCTCGCTCTACATTGGTGCGATTATTATTCGATTTTTATTAGGCTATGCAAAAGCTGATTTTTATAATCCGTTATCTCAGTTCCTCGTCAAAATTACTAATCCAGTATTAGTTCCTTTGCGAAGGTTTTTGCCGGCAGTGGGCAAGCTCGACACGGCAGCCGTTGTTGCGGCTTATGTGTTAACGGTAATCAAATCGATCATCATCTTTGCTCTTATTGGCAAAGGGCTCAGTGTGATTGGGATTTTAGGATTCTCTTTAAAAGAGCTGATTGTTGGGGTGATTTGGATTTACATCATCGCGCTAATTCTAATGGCTGTCATCAGCTGGATAGGCAGTGCACATGGAAACCCTGTTGCGCCACTAGTGAATAGTTTAGTCAGTCCGCTTGTTAACCCAGTGCGTAGAAGGCTGCCACCAGTCGGCATGTTTGACCTGTCGCCGATGGTGGTGATGTTGGGACTTTATATTCTGCTAATTATTGTGAATGGTGTTCTTTAACAAAGAATAAGCTGTTGTATTCTAAAGGCTGTTTAACGTTAATAACCGCCTTTTCGGTTTGTTGCTGGCAAGCCTGCTAGCTTCAAACCTTGCTTACTTGGCGCGCCGGGAAAGAGAGTGTAGAGGTCTTTTCCTTTTAGCTTTTCCCCCCAAACACCTGACATATGTTTGGTTATGGCTCGCTCCATTGGCTGGTTGCCTGCGTTGTTAATGTATTCGTCACGCAGATATTCGATGACATCCATATGCCTTTCAGTGAGCTCTATGTTTTCAGATTCTGCAATTGCTTTACAGACGTCTTCATCCCAAACGGTATGATCAACTAGATATCCATTTTCTGTCGTCTCGATTGCTTTACCATTTACTTCTATAGCCATCTTTGGACCTGTAATCAGTGATTTAAACGAACTTACAGACTATCAAAATCAGTGATTTTTTCAGCCTGCTCTTTGGGGATATTATTCAGATAAAAAAAGCTCGGTCAGTATTAAACTGCCGAGCTTTTTATAAACACTAGCTCATATTGTTTAGAGCTTAATGTAGGGTCTCTTTAAGGTTTTGCCGTAGATAAACCTAAGATTTCCCAAGTCTGCATACCGCCACGGAAGTACTTAATCTTCTCAGCAGGGTAGCCGTACTTTAACAGTGTTCTGATACTCGCAGGAGACTGTCCACACCACATACCATTACAGAATAGTACTAGCGTCTTAGCACCTGAGTAGTCAAATACTGAACTAGTGTCGCCGTCTGTAATCGCTTCATTAACATCCATTGCATCGCTGTCGCCTGCAAGCTTTACACCGAAGTGCTTAGACATAACATCGATGATGCCTTCAGTTGTTGCGCCTTTGGCAGGCACTAAGCTAGTCCATGACACGTTTACTGCGCCAGGAATCGTTCCTTTAGCAACCCAGTCAGGAGTACGTGAATCACCAACGAAGATAGAGCTATCGCCATCGTTCATGTCAGCAATATACTTAATCACTTCACCTTCACCAATTGTTTCAACACCAGGTGCTACTTGCATTGGTTGAATACAAAACGGTGGGCAAGGGCGTGAAGTCTTTGCAAAAGCAGGGTTAACGACAGCTTTATTGTCTTGGTTACGGATGATTTCAACATCTTTACCGTTGTGCTTGACGGTAATGCTCATTAGATCAGGTGTTATGCCAACAGGTTTGCCGCCGTGGCTATCAGCAAATACGCCACCAGCAAAACCAACGCCTAGCGTTAGCACCATCGCGGTAATCGTTGTTAATTTTTTAATGCTTGTCATAGATGTTCCTCCAGAACATGTTTCTTCATAGAAGGCGTGAGCCCGGTTTTGAAATCATTTGATAACGGTAAATTTAGCAATCATCTGCATCTGGTTCGTCGTCCTCATCCTCTTCATCGGCCGTTTCTGATGAAGGTGTGGCATCTGGCTGAGGTGTAGTTTCTTCTGTTGAAGCGTCTGTGCTTTCCGTAGAGGATTCAGATTCATCAGAAGATTCACCATCTTTAAGCAGTAGCAGCTTCTTGTCTGCATCTGTTGAATCAGCTTCTTCGTTAGTTTTAGTATCAGAGTCGACGGTTTCAGTCGCAGCGCTGGATTCTGAATCAGTGCTAGTCGTTGTTTCAGCAAAGACGTGTGACCAAGTAAAAAAGGTAATTACCAGGAGTAGGGTTTTGAATAGTTTCATAGTAATTTCCCTGACTTCGATTAACTATCAGTGTGAGACGAAATAAGTATTACTTAATTTATACACCTGAGGGGTAGGTGCGTCTATATCACCTTTGTGGTGGTGGCTTGTTCTTATGAATAGTAGCAAGCTACTTGGTAGTAAGTAGAGTAGATTATAATGATAGTAGATATACAGATAACTAAAGAGGAAAAGACCTATGAACTTTAAAATAATTGCAGCAGGCCTAGTTGGTGTTTGTTTAACGCTCCTATTTAGTTTTGCAACCAGCTTTGCTGAGACTAATTCCGCTGATGATGATTTTGATAGTGAGCACCGCCTTATAATCCAAATCAATACTGATGACCCTCGCACACAAGATATTGCCTTGAGTAACATTGTGAACCTGCAAAAGCACTATGGCATCGATAATATCGAAATCGAGGTGGTCGCCTATGGCCCAGGCCTACATATGCTGACTAGCAAGAGCAAAGTGACACAGCGCATTACGAGTTTAATGCAGTCAGATGTCGTCTTTACTGCCTGCGGAAATACAATGGATACTATTCACGAGTCAACGGGTGTTAGACCAGAAGTTATCGACGGTGTTGAAAGTGTGCAAACAGGTTTAGCGCGTATTATTGAGCTGCAAGAAGCCGGTTGGTCTTACGTTAAACCTTAATTTCTAAGGTCATGATTTTAAAATCAATATTGAACTAAACGTATAGTCTTCTCAGGCTTTTTAGGCGAGTGGATATAGAAATTTGTGTTCCTCTAAGAGTATAGTGAGTCGTTAGTTAATCGCTTTACACTTACATAGGAGAGGAAAATGAATATCAAAATATTAGGTGCTGCCGTTGTAGCAATAGGTTTAGCGTTCGCTGCAAGCATGGTTTCAATGGCTGCTTCACATAAGGCTGAGGAAGTTGAGCATAAAATCGTTATTCAAGTGAGTACTGATGACCCGCGTACTCAAACGATTGCATTAAACAATGCGGTAAATCTTCAGAAGCATTATGGCGTGGATAATATAACGATTGAAATCGTCGCTTATGGCCCAGGCTTGAACATGCTGACCACTAAGAGCAAATCGGTAGAACGTATTACCAGCCTAGCTCAGCAAGATATTACGTTTAGCGCTTGTGGTAATACCATGGCTAAGATGGAAGCGAAGTCAGGTAAGAAACCAAAGTTGCTAGAAGGTGTGGATAAAGTAACTGCCGGTGTTGCACAAATTATGGAGTTGCAAGAGCAAGGTTACGCTTACGTGCGTCCTTAACTAGACTTCAAGCCAGAAAGTAACCGGGCCATCGTTAACTAGACTGACCTGCATGTCGGCACCAAACTCACCGGTTTGCACGGATGGTTCGATTGCTAGGTTAGCTTGTTCGATGAAGTATTCATAAAGCGCTAGCCCCATTGCGGGCGGCGCTGCTGGCGTGAAACTGGGCCGTAAACCTTTGCGCGTATCAGCCGGTAACGTGAATTGAGAAACGATGAGCAACTCGCCTTGAATATCTAGCAGCGACTGATTCATTTTTCCGCCATCATCTTCGAATATTCGATAGTTAATGACTTTGTGCAGGAGCTTATCCGCCAGTTGATTAGTGTCTTCACGCTGCACGCCGAGCAGTAGCAAAATACCTTGGTCTATTTTACCGATGGTTTGTTGATCAACATC
>CALHTA010000025.1 GCA_938038645.1 uncultured Thiotrichaceae bacterium | reverse complement strand
TTAAAAGACTTACTCGCTCCAGCTCGCAGTGTCCGGTTAGATTTTTCAGTACCCTCAACTTGCTCTTTCAACTCGTGATAGCCCAATGATAGCTGAGAGTCCTCACGCTTATTCTCCCAAGCTATCGAGCGCTGATCTCGTTGATTGTCACTATCTAGCTTTTTGAGTTGACTGACCGATGCATTAATTGCTTGTTGCTCAGTAAGCTTGTATTTTGCAGTTAAACCAATAGTTCGCTGGCCTTCAGCAAGAGAAGATTGCTGACCCAAACCAAAACCAGCTTCTTTTTGCTTAGCAAATAATCGAGCATTCCACTTATCATCTCGGTACTCAAGCTCAGCATTCCAGGCACCAGCATCGATTGATGCCTCTGAACGAGCAGCCTCAGCTTTAAACGTGACCTCATCATTCACTTTAAACTGAGTATCAAGCGCATAAAGCTGATCTTTATCTTCTCGCAGGTACGTAACACCCGTTTGTAAACGACCCTCTAAACCTTTGACACCAAGTCGCCCACCCAAAGCAAATGTCTTCTCAGATGCATCCTCTTCAGACTCGTAGTTAACTACGATAAACATTGGATTAAACTCATCGTCACTACCCGACACCGGGAATTTAAAGAAGAGCGTTTTTTCGTCATAGTTTATTTCATAGTCACTATGACGGTTTAACGTGCGCGAGCTTAATACTGTGCCTAAATCGTCACGATCACGCGTTTCGATAATAACTTCATCACTTTGGCTAACGGGCACTCGGCTAAGGTAGTACAAACCCGAAGTCCCATCGCCCTGAATCTCGTCACGTTGGTAGCGTCGGCTGGTTTCACTTGCAAACGCTGTGTATTGAATCTTCTCACCTTCATAAGACGACTTCAGACCGTGCAGCACTCGCTCATAACGTCCTAACTCAGTGACATCCAACCCGGTTGAATAGTCACCGAATAGTGCATAGAACTGGTCTTTTTCCAACTTAACGTAAAGCTTACTGCTGCTCGGCGTCTCAAACTGCTGCTGTTGCTCATCACCGTATAGGGTGTACCAAGCATCAGGATCAATCACGCCATTTAACTGCTCACCAACCTCACCTTTTTTCTTGTCACTGTCATAGGCAATAGTTAATAAGTAGTCGCCTTTGATACGGCCCTTCGCAAAGAAGCTGATTTGCGAGTTTTTATAAAAGCCTTCATTTTTATCAAGATCGCTTAGGTTTTGCATATTGCCAGACAGGCTTTTATAACCCGCTGTACCGCTTGCGAAGCCGACCATTATCCAGTCTCGCAACGCCGGTTTTAACCATGCTTTTACAAGGCCTTTTTTACTACCTGCCAACTGCATATTTAGGTTGATAAAACCTGAACGCACCGTCGGCTCGAGCCTAATTCTCACTAAACCGTCGTCACTAACCTTATATTCATATTTGCCGTTTTGTATCTTATTTAAGTCAACCGAAGCGGACGTATCTCTATTGTTAGCGCCAATGATTTGCCATTGGTTTTGATCCAATGTAAACGAGCCAAATGTTCGAGGCCTTGGAGTGAATCCATCTTCATCTTCCAACCTTATAGCGATAACTGGCTTATTGATGCCGTCAGCGATTAACACCGAGGCTTCAGGCACTAAAGTCGCTTTAACGCTGCGCTTAGTAAAATGCACATAACGCTTGATTCGTTTTATTTCTTTGCCCGCTCTATCTTGGAGAATTGCGGTTAAAGTATTGCTTTTCTGAGTTATATCAACACCCGTCCAGCGTTTTACAGACACCGTTTTAGCTTTGTTAGTTGAGGTGCCATCTAAGTTGATTGCATTGACCTCTTTACCATTAAGTAGCAATTTTAGACGCTGCTTGGAAGGGTATTTTATTGCCACTTTAAGTGTTGAAAGTGCAGGTACATGGCGTGCTGGCGGCCATACAAACTCAAAACCAGGCGTTGTTTTCTCTGCAAACTTAGTCCCAAACTGTACCAAAGGGTTGAATGGGAGCTTGTATTCATCCTTTTCCAAATTAGCCATTTTTTGAGGCTTAATTTGTTTGCCCTTAGCGGGTGCGACATGAAAGTCAACCTGCCAAAGCTGACCCTGCTGTAAATTGACTATTCGACTATGAGTCTGCTTGACATGTCGCGATGTCATTTTACACGGGGAAGCCACCATGCCTTTTGGTAAGGAAGACTCATCTAGTTGAATGGCATGAGTTCCTGGGCGCAGGCCTTCTAGGTGCCAACGGCCGTACTTGTCAGTTACAACGGTACGCCCGTTGTCGACATAGAGCCGTGCATTTTTTATCGCTTGCTGCTTATCTGGGTTACCGCATTCACCGCTGTACACTCGTCCAATAAGGATGTTATTACTGCGCATTAAGTCATCGCGCATTTCTATAGATGCTTTAGCAATGTTTGACGCCACATCCTCACTAAAACCTTGTACGGTGTTTATCGCGTCGCCAACGGGGCTTCCTGCACCAATGACGACCTGATAGCTGATTTTTTGTGAAGCATTGGCCGTTAGTGTTCCCAGTGAAAAAGTCAAATTGCGACCGTCTACCTTTACACTATCTGCGGACAAGGAGGTGCCTGCGCTGTTCTTTGCGCTGTTCTCTATATACCTAAATCCGGGCGGTAACGTATCTTTTAAAATCACATTGTTTAAAGCATAGTTAGCGTCGTTGTTTTGGGCAGTAACCGAGTAAATCACCTCATCACC
>CALHTA010000024.1 GCA_938038645.1 uncultured Thiotrichaceae bacterium | reverse complement strand
AGCTGACCGTTAGTAAAGGCAACTTCCGGTGGGCGCTCAGAAAGGCATTGATCATTTGCACGATCACAGCGGGATGCAAATAGACAAGCGTTTTGACCAAAATCTTTCAATGCCGGAACGATACCGCCAATTTCAGCAAGCGGTGGCCGCTCTTCCGTCAACTCAGCTAACAAGTGCGGCACGCAGGTAATCAAACCTTTTGTGTAAGGATGATGAGGATGATCAATCACCTGCTGCACCGGGCCAGTTTCTGCCATACGGCCGGCGTACATCACGATCATGCGCTCTGCCATTTCAGCAACCGCGCCCATGTCGTGGGTAATCAATATAATCGCGGTACCAAACTCGCGACCAAGGTCACGCATCAAATCGAATATTTGTGCTTGTACCGTCACATCTAAGGCAGTGGTTGGTTCATCAGCGATTAGTATTTTAGGTTCGCACGCCAGCGCTATCGCAATCATTACACGCTGACGTTGCCCACCCGATAATTGATGCGGGTAATCTTTCACCCGATTCTTAGGATTAGGAATACGCACAGCGTCCAGTAGCTCAATCGACCGATTCCAAGCACCTTCCTTATTCATGCCTCGGTGGCGACGCAACACCTCAGCTATTTGCTCACCGATTGTGAAAACAGGATTTAACGAGGTCATCGGCTCCTGAAAAATCATGGAGATATCGTTGCCGCGGATTTCATTTAATCTTTCGTCTGAAGCCTGTGTAAGATCTTCACCATTAAACATTATTCGTCCAGCAGCCACACGCCCTACTTTCTCTGGCAGCAATCCCATTAATGCAAGAGCAGTCATGGATTTACCACAGCCAGACTCACCCACAAAACTTAGCGTTTCACCCGCATTAAGCTCTAAGGAAAGGTCATCGATTACCGGCGCTATACCATCACGAGTGGTTAATTCAATCCGTAGATTTTCAACTTTAAGTAGCGCAGTCATTAGCGTTTTCTCAGCTTTGGGTTAAGCGCATCGTTCAGGCCATCACCAACCAATGATATTGCTAGCACCGTGACGAAAATAGCGATTCCTGGAATGGTGACGGTGTAGCTTGAATCCAGAATGTATTGTCGGTTAGAGCCGATTATCTGCCCCCAACTCACCACATTAGGATCAGTCAAACCTAAGAAGCTTAAACCCGCCTCAAACAAAATCGCCGACCCCACCATCAAAGCGGCTTGTACGATAATAGGCGGCAAAGCGTTAGGCAAAATAACCCGGCTCATAATTTTCCAGTCTGACACGCCCGAAGAGCGAGCTGCAGTGACGTATTCTAGCTCTCGAATCCTTAAGAATTCAGCTCGAGTAATACGCGCGACGGGGGGCCAACTTACGATACCGATCGCTAACGTAATCATCGGCAAAGTGGCACCAAACAGGGCCACGATAACCATGGAGAAAAGCAAGGTTGGTAATACCTGAAAAAACTCCGTCAGGCGCATCAATAGCTCTTCGACCCAACCTTTATAAAATCCTGCAAGTGCGCCCACCGTGATACCAATCACCACGGTTATTAAGGCTGCCGCTAGACCGATGGCGATAGACACGCGTGCGCCGTAAATCAGCATTGTTAGCAAGTCTCGACCCAAGTAATCGGTTCCAAAGACGTAGCCATCTTCACCTGGTGGAGTAAAAGGTGCCCACACCATTTCAAATGGATCGCCAGGGTAAACAAACGGCCCTGCGACTCCTGCAATCAATACTAACAATAAAACGAACAGGGCGAGCATCGCGGCATGATCACGACGAAACATGCCCCAAGCTTCTGACATTGGGTGTTGTGCGGCGTCGATAATATCTTGAGCCGTCTCAGTCTTTTGCAAATTACCGCTCATTGTTTACCTCCCACACGAGGGTCAACAAGCCGTAAAGCCAGATCGGTTAATAAATTCCCAATCACAACAACCAGCGCTGAGAAGAATAAAATGCCCAGTATCGTGGGTGTGTCGCGAGCAATGATCGATTGGAAAGCTAAGGTTCCAAGCCCAGGCCAGCTATAAACCGCCTCGACTAGTACCGCTCCTGAAATCACGGCTGAGAACTGTAAACCTGCCAAGGTAATAACCGGTGAAACGGCATTCTTAAGGGCATGTTTGTAAACCACTTGCCGAGTACTTAAGCCCTTAGCTTTAGCGGTTCGTACATAGTCTGAGCCCAGCACTTCGAGCATTGCGGTTCGGCAAAGCCTTGAATACAAAGCTAAATAAATTGAGCAAAGAGTCAAAATGGGTAAGACGGAGTGATGAGCAATATCAACGAAGTGTGCCCAACCTCCCCCTTCAACAGTGACATCCTGCATTCCACTGGTTGGGAACCATCCGAGATGCAAGGAAAATGCTAATAGGAACAGTATGCCTGTCCAAAATACGGGGGCGGCATAACCAAATAAAGCGAGCCCAGTCACCAAATGACTGGTAATGCCGTTGGGGTTTCGCGCCGATATCACCCCTAAAACAACACCGACAACCAGCGCCAGTATTTGTGCGCCTATCACCAGTATAAGCGTTGCGGGTAAACGCTCTAAAATAAGATCAACCACCGGTTGATTGTAGAAAAAGGAGTAACCTAAATCTAAATGGAACACCTTGCCAATGTAAGTACCGAGCTGCACTAGAAATGGCTTATCTAAACCATAGTCATTTCTAATTTGAGCCATTATCTCAGCGTCAGCGCCACCCATGGATTGAGCAATGGTGTCAGCGACATCGCCAGGTGCGGCGTGCATCATCGAAAAATTAAGCACTAATACTGCAAGCAGCAATATAACCGCGTAAATTGATCGGAAGAAAGTTGCGCGTAGAAACGTCAAAGTAAGTTCCTGAAATATCCCCAAAATGCGCGGCAAAGAAAATTAATCCTTCGCCGCAGACTAGTTTCTTCTAAAGCTTACTTCAGGTAAGTCATATCCATTGGTGAACTGGTTGACCAGATTCCTAATGGAGGATTACCGACTTTGTCGCTATAAACGGTGTGATAAGGAAGCGTGTTGGTGAAGTAAACCGGTACTTCATCCGCAACAATCGTCTGGAACTCAGCATAAAGCGCTTTACGCTTTGCAGGGTCACTTTCCTTTCCAGCCATTTCTAACAGCTCATCAACGCGTTTGTTTGAATAGCTCTGAGTGTTAGACCATACCCCTTTACCAATGTTGCTCGATTGATACGTTCTGTGAACACCGATGACTGGATCACCCCAGTTGAATACTGTGTCCCAGCTCATATCAAAGTCTAGATCGCCCATACGCTTTGCCCACGTTGGGAAGTCTGCACTGGCACGAACCGTCACATCGATACCGACCTTTTTAAGCGCACCACGAACATACTCAGCGTTAGGCTTAAGCTCAGCCCAACCAAAGTCAATGGTCAATCCAAAACGTTTGCCATCGCCATCTTTCTTAAATCCAGCTTCATCAAGCAGCGCATTGGCTTTATCTAAATCAACTTCATACTGCTCAACATCCGCATTATAAAATGGACTGTCAGGGTGAATACCGGTTGCAGCATTTGCAGAAGTACCACGCTGAATCGCTTTTAAGATAAAGTTCTTATCAACGGCATAGGCAATCGCTTGGCGAACTTTTTTCTCTTTAAGCGGGCCACGAGCCGTGTTTAACGCTAGCCAATCGATAGGACCGATCGCCCCGTAACCTTTAGGGGTAACCGTTAAACTATCAACTTTCTTTAGGCGATTGATGTTTTGTGGGGCGACTTCAAACGCACCAAAATCAACTTCACCACTTTCATAAGCAATCGCTCGTGCAGCAGGATCAGAAATAATCTTTAGCACCATCTTATCTAGGTAAGGACGACCTTCGATGAAGAAATCATCAAAACGCTCCAAGATAATGTGCTCACCGCTTTTATACTCAACTAGCTTAAATGGCCCTGAGCCAACAACATCCTTCGTGTTACGTGGATGCGTCTTAGGGTTCTCACCGTCGCCATATATATGCTTTGGAATAATCGCCATTAACTGACCTGACATCGCCAACATCAATGCAGGATGAGGTTGCGATAGATTCAAAATAGCAGTATGCGCATCTGGCGTATCGACTGACGTGACCGGAGCGAACATCGATTTGAATGGATGGTGCGCTTTGATGACATCAACCGAGAATGCGACATCTTCTGAAGTCACCGGCTTGCCATCATGGAATTTTGCGTTATCGACAAGATTGAGTGTGACCTTGAGGCCGTCTTCACTCACATCCCAGCTCTTCGCTAGATAAGGCTGTGGGGTCCAATTTTCATCATAACGTAGGGGCGCTGCAAACAGCTGCGAGCCTGGAAAGCCAGTCGCGATACCTGATTGAACAGCGGGATTAAGGTTTCTCACATTCGTTGATAAGGCAGCGACTAGTGTGCCTCCTCGCTTAGCTTCTTCAGCGACTGCAGATGTCGTTGCGACACCACTTATCATTGTGGCAGCGACAGCTATACTGAGTATTAGCTTCTTCATTCTCTCCTCCTGATTGATTTCCTCGACACGTACCGTCATTGTTTTCAAGACAGTAGTATGTGATCCTAGCACACAATATTAACCACAGGTAGGCGCCATGACTACCTATGCATAGTGAGGATGGGATGAATACAATTTACCAAGCCAAAAAGATTATTACGATGAATCCGGCACGTCCTCACGTGACTCATGTAGCCGTTCGAGATGGAATGATCCTTGGAGCTGGAACGCTTGAAGAGCTTGAAGGCTGGGGTGAATACGAACTCGACCAACGCTTCGCTGAGAAAACCATCATGCCGGGCTTCGTCGAAGGCCATAGCCATGCCATGGAAGGTTCACTTTGGTCATTTACCTACGTCGGTTATTTTGACCGTATGGACCCAAACGGCAAAGTTTGGTCTGGTGCCAAAAGCATTCCTGAAGTGATTGAGCGACTAAAAATAATAGAATCTACCCTACCTGAAGATGCACCCTTACCCGGCTGGTCACTAGACCCAATCTACTATGATAACGAGCGAGTAACGCGTGAACATCTGGATGAAGTATCCGCAACGCGCCCTATTGGTTTGCTACATGCTTCAGGCCATATTGTTAATGTAAACAGCAAAGCACTAGAGCTTGCAGGTTTGTTAAGAACGGGAATCGATAACCCCGGTATACCTTTAGGCGCTGATGGCTTTCCAACCGGCGAGCTAAAAGGCCCTGAAGTGATGGCCTTAGCCTCTGTACATGTTGGCTTTGATAGAGACTTTCTGTCCTGCGATGAAACAGGCTTAGTGAATTTTGGAAAGCTGTGCGTACGCTCTGGAGTCACCACAGCCACTGACTTAGCGGCGCGTCTTCCAGAAGAAGTGGTGGATATGATGGATGAAGTCACCACTCGTGACGAATATCCTGCCCGTATTGTTTCATTAATTTTCCACAGTGGGATCGCGCCTAAAGACTTGATCGCTCGCGCCATGGAAATCAAATCCCAAAGCACAGAAAAACTTCGCTTGGGTAAAATCAAGGTAGTTGCTGACGGCTCGATTCAAGGTTTCTCTGCACGTATGCGAGCACCTGGCTATTACAATGGCGCACCTAATGGACTTTGGTACATATCCCCAGAACATTTACGAGAAATTTTAACCGACAGTCTCAAGCACGATTTACAAGTGCATATTCACACCAATGGTGACGAAGCCACCGAACTGCTGTTAGACACCATGGATAGCTGTTTACTAGAACAACCTTCTCGTGATCATCGCTTTACGGTTCAACATTGCCAGCTGGCGGACACCGCTCAGTTCCGGCGTATTGCCAAACTGGGTTTGTGTGTGAACCTCTTTGCTAACCATCATTTCTATTGGGGCGATGAGCACTACAAACTCACCGTCGGGCCAGAGCGTGCATTACGCATGAATGCTTGTGCAACGGCACTAAAACACGGCGTGCCTATGGCGATACATTCCGACGCGCCAGTAACACCGCTAGGGCCATTATTTACCGCTTGGGCGGCTGTTAACAGGCTGACAGCATCAGGTCGAGTACAAGGTGAATCAGAGAAAATTGGCGTGAATGAAGCGCTATACGCCATTACTTTAGGAGCCGCCTACACGCTGAAGTTAGACGGTGAAATTGGTTCTATTGAAACAGGTAAGCGAGCAGATTTCGCGATCCTTGAGAGTGACCCTGAAACGGTGGGCGGTGAGAATCTTAAAGATGTCAAGGTTTGGGGTACCGTGTTAGGCGGTGAAATTTTTGCGGCATCGGAGCTTAGCAAGGACTAGATGGCTGATTTAGGAAAAATACCCGTCACAGTCATTGGTGGTTACCTCGGCTCTGGAAAAACCACGCTAGTCAATCACCTCCTTAGAAATGCAGGCAGTAAAAAACTCGCGATTATGGTTAATGAGTTTGGCGAGCTGCCGATTGACGAAGATTTAATCGAAGCCGAGGGTGATGACCTAATCTCTTTAGCCGGGGGATGTGTCTGCTGCAGCTTTGGCAGCGACCTTATCGAGGCCATGACTAAGCTCGCTAAATTAAATCCGCGCCCAGACAACGTTATTCTCGAATCTAGCGGTGTGGCCCTACCTGGCTCAATCGCTAGCACGCTTTCTTTGTTACCCGATTTCACAATTGATGGTGTTGTGGTTCTTGCCGATGCGGAAACAGTGCAACAGCGCGCCAAAGATAAATTTATGGCCGATACGGTGCTTCGTCAGCTGAGTGATGCGGATATCGTACTACTGAATAAAACAGATTTAGTGTCGGCAGATAAACTTTCAAA
>CALHTA010000023.1 GCA_938038645.1 uncultured Thiotrichaceae bacterium | reverse complement strand
TAAGAGTGACTCTTTCAGCTTCGCACACCAGTTTACAAATAGAACAGTTACTCGACGCGCTGGCAGCAGTGTTTGTCAATCAACCGATAGAGCGAGCATGAAATATAAAGATCTAAGGGACTTCATTGAGCAGCTTGAAGCGCAGGGCGAACTCAAACGCATCACGACTGAAGTGGATCCTTATTTGGAAATGACGGAGATTTCTGATCGCGTCTTGAGAGCCGGCGGCCCTGCTCTACTGTTTGAAAATCCTAAAGGTCATGAAACACCCGTTTTAACAAACCTGTTTGGAACAACTAGGCGTGTTGCGATGGGCATGGGTGAGGAAAGTGTTGAGGCTTTACGTGGCGTGGGCCAATTGCTTGCCATGCTTAAGGAGCCAGAGCCTCCTAAAGGATTTCGTGATGCACTGAACCTGATTCCTAAGTACCGCAAAGTGCTTGATATGGCACCGAAGAAAATCAAAAAGCCAGCCTGTCAAGAAGTGGTGGTTGAAGGTGATCAAGTAGACCTTAATAAAATTCCAATTCAGCATTGCTGGCCGGGTGATGTTGCACCGTTAATTACTTGGGGCTTAGTCATTACTAAAGGGCCGCATAAAAAGCGTCAAAACCTTGGCATCTATCGAATGCAATTAATTGGTAAGAATCGATTGATCATGCGTTGGTTGTCCCACCGTGGAGGGGCATTAGATTTTCGTGAATGGAAGCAAGAGCATCCTGGCGAGCCATTCCCTATTAGTGTTGCTTTGGGTGCTGACCCCGCAACGATATTAGGTGCGGTTACGCCCGTTCCTGACACTTTATCAGAATATGCCTTTGCTGGTTTGTTACGAGGATCACGTACCGAGCTTGCAGAATGTATTGGCAATGACTTGCAGGTGCCGGCAACGGCTGAGTTTGTATTGGAGGGGCACTTATACCCTGATGATATGGCGCCTGAAGGACCATTTGGTGATCACACGGGTTATTACAATGAAGTCGATACTTTCCCAGTGTTTACAGTAGAGCGCATTACGCATAGACATAAACCAATTTATCATAGTACCTATACAGGTCGTCCGCCCGATGAGCCTGCGATACTTGGTGTTGCGCTTAATGAGGTGTTTGTGCCTATATTACAAAAGCAGTTTCCAGAAATTGTTGATTTCTATTTGCCGCCTGAAGGTTGTTCCTACCGAATGGCAGTGGTGAGTATGAAGAAACAATATCCAGGTCATGCTAAGCGGGTAATGATGGGCGTTTGGTCTTTCTTAAGGCAGTTCATGTATACTAAGTTCGTTATTGTGGTGGATGACGATATCAATACACGGAACTGGGAAGATGTGATTTGGGCAATGACTACCCGAATGGACCCAGCACGTGATACACTATTGATTGAAAACACTCCAATTGATTATTTGGATTTTGCATCGCCTGTCTCAGGTTTAGGTTCTAAAATGGGGATGGATGCAACCAATAAGTGGGAAGGGGAAACTACCCGCGAATGGGGTGAACCCATAATAATGAAAGATGAGGTTAAGGCCCGTGTTGATAGTATGTGGTCGGAGCTAGGTATCGACAAATAAACAATCGGTACTGAACAATAATAATAAAAATAACTCCCGAAATAAGGTGTAACTAAATGAAAATAAGGGCAATTTTAACAACAGTCTGCGTCATGTTGGCGATACTAATACCAACAAACCAGGCAGCCGCCGCACAACCGATCTACCCTAACCTACCTGCAGAAATACAACAGCTTTTACGCTCTAAAGGAATGTCTCCATGGGGAATGAGTGCTTACGTTCAAGCGATTGGCTCACCTCGACCATTGATCTCCCATAATGCTCAAGTTGCGCGTAATCCTGCCTCAGTAATGAAGCTACTGACGGCTTATGTTGCAATCGGTGTTTTAGGTCCAAACTACCGTTGGCCCATCGAAATCTCAACAAATGGTAATCTTCAAGGTGGCGTTTTGTCGGGTAATGTTTATATTAAAGGATATGGCGCACCTGACTTTGATACTCAGGGTTTACGTGAAATGTTGAGTCAACTTCGACGAAAAGGTATCCACACGATCAATGGTCGACTAATCTTTGATGACACTCATTTTAATGGGCCAAAAATTGATCCCGGCGCATTTGATGGAAAACCGTACAGTTCTTACAATGCTCAGCCTGACGCATTGATGTTTAACGAAAGGCGTTCTACTTTTACTGCTTCACGTCGAGGCAATAAAATTTCAGTAACAACCAGGACACCGGCACATAACCTTCATATCGTAAACAGAATTAAGCGCGCTAAGCGTAGCTGTAAAGTGAGAACAAGCGTTAAACGTGGCTATGGCGACAAGGTAACCATTACTTTCTCTGGCTATATGGCAAGACGTTGTCGTGCACGCGGTTTCACAATGGCGGTGACGGATCCAGCTAATACCATGTACTCTGCAATCCAACGTATTTGGAAGCGGGAACTTAAAGGCAATATCAACACTCAGTTTATGGTAGGTGCGACACCTCCTAATGCCCGCCCTATTCATACTCACTACTCCAAGTCGTTGGCTCAATTATTACCAACGGTTGTGAAAGATAGTAATAATGTCATGGCTAGGCAGCTGATGCGTTCGATTGGTGCTAAGCGTTTTGGCGCACCGGGTACTCCAAGAAAAGGCGCTGAGGCGATTGACGATTATTTGCGTAGTCAAGGCTTGGACTTTCCTGAGCTGCGTATTGAAAATGGTTCTGGTTTAAGTCGATATGCTCGAATAAGCACAGAGAATATTTCACACTTGCTTACAAGAGCTTTTAGAGGACCGCATCGTGAAGCACTGATGCGCTCAATGGCTGTTGCTGGAGTGGATGGCACGATGAAAAGCCGATTACGTTCTTCTGCTGTAAGAGGCCGCGGTTTCTTCAAAACAGGCACGCTTAGAGATGTTCGTGGAATTGCAGGTTATGTAAATGCGGCAGATGGCCGGACTTATGTTGTATCAATATTGCACAATGACCCAAAGGCTCGTAGTCGAGCGCGCTTAATTCATGATAATTTCATTGAGTGGGTGTTTTGGGGAAAGACTGATCAGCAGTTGGCCTATCGGAATTAATGAGAACAATAATGTTTAGAGAAATAACAACGTGACTGAAGAAACTGTAAACAGGGGCCAACCAACTGCGGTAGCCATTGCAAGACAATATCCGGTAGAGCAGGCTTTTTTACAGCCTCTAATTTTGGGTGCTATTCTAGTTTTGATTCCTGCACTCTTAGTTCACCTATTTTTAGACGTTCAGACGATGCACCGTTTGATGAATATTCTATTTGGGAACTGGATTTCACCGTTGATTTTGTGGTTCTTTGTTGCAAGCTTAATGCATCTTTGGATGAAGCGAGGTCGCTTAATCAGCGAGCAGCAACAAACGGAAGTCGTGGCAAAACGTGCTTTGCCTGGTGTGCTAAGTGAAACGATTGCTACCACTGAGAGCAACGGTATCTTAGCAAGCCTTCAGCAAAAACTATCAGGCAGTAAAGTAACGCATGACAACTTACTACTGACTCGGTTACGTTTATTTCTTTCTCAATCCAACCCCTCTGCTGAGGTGGATGAGGCATTTGGGATTACGGAACGCGAATATATGCGTGGTTCGTTCGCCCTGCCTCGGTTTATGGTTTGGGCTATCCCAATTCTTGGGTTCATCGGAACAGTCTGGGGAATTAGTAATGGTATTGCGCATTTCTCAGATGCGATGACGGCGACTAACTCGGTAACAGACGTTTCATCGATGTTGAAAGACAACCTACCCTTAGTGACCAACTCACTCGCAACGGCTTTCGATACAACACTGCTCGCTTTGCTGTTAAGTGTGCCGTTGATGATGACATTGATTGCCTTGGAAAAGCGCGAAGAAGCATACCTTATTCAGCTTGACCAACAGTGGTTTCATGAAATTAAGCCAAGACTAGAGTTCGTTGCAGGTGGTGTCACAGCCGCTGGTGCTAACCTTGTTGCTGCGGATGGTACCAATATGGCACCCGTACAATCAGTCGCTAATGAGATAAAAATGCTGAGTACGCAGGTTGGCGCATTGCAGGAAACGATGGAAGATCTTTATGAAATGATCTTTGAATCTCGTCTCAGCGACTACAAGAAGCATGGCCAGTAGAGCGTCTCGTTACGCCCGCTACTTACCGCAGGAAAAACTGGAAATAAGTCTGTTTCCGTTCTTAAGTATTTTCCTGTGTGTGATGGGTGTGCTGTCGTTTATTAATATTTTGAGCAGCGTTTCGACGCCTCAAAAAATTGAACTGACGATGGAGTTAGAGCAAGGTTATAAAGTAGCCTTTCAGGTGTTCACGTTACCTGATGGTGTGATCAGCGTTCCTCCAATCAACCGGTTATTGGCTTTGCAGCAGGTGGTAGATGAGGAATCACGTTCCTTACTCGCCATGATCATTTTGCGTCGTCAGCGTGTCATTGACGAGGTTAAATATGCTCAAGCCGATCCTGCTTTAGTTGCCCGACCGCCTAATGTTGAAGACATCAGCCTTTGGTTGTATGAAATGAGGCAAGTTAATGAGATGGCGCTGCGAGTAAACTTTCTTTATGAGGAGTTTATGTTGTTTGGTATATATCCAAACGGTGGCGAGGCATATCAAAAAGTCCGTAGCGTAATGAGCCGATCAGGTGATGCGAGAAGCATTAGTATTGGCTTGGAACCTTTAGATGCTAATTGGTCGTTGAGCTTGCACAATCAGGGGGCGAAATGAAAAACCTGATTAACATCGATTCTTTAACGGATATTGTATCAAACTCGGTTGGGATTCTTATCATTTTTGCCGTCATCAACCTGATTCACGATAATAATAAAACCTATGAACTCGAAATCCCTATAGAGCATGAAACTGACCTACGGCCGCTTTATATCATCAGTAAAGATGATCGCCTTCTCATATTGAATACCGAACAGGTCTTTATCAATGCCGCTCAAGAAGCAGGGAAAGGCGCTGCCAACAATAAGCGTATTTTTGATCTTGGCTATCAAGGTTTATTCGCGCAGATTGATGAGAAGAAAGGCATTTCATTTCACGCGCGTGGTACTGACGATTGGCCAAAATTTACAGAGTTGCAAAAGCCGGGCAGCGAACTGCAAAAACAGTTACAGGCAATTGACCCACAACAATACTTTGCGTATTTCTTTGTTTATGATGAAACGAATCCAGGTAGTACTTCAGGAAGTGGATTTGAGAGTTTTAGAGAGGCACGAAAGTACCTGCAAGGTCGGCAGGTTAAGTCAGGTTGGAAGCCAGTCAACTCTGATTTCCCACCCAGTATTTGTGACTTGAGCTATAGCAATGAGTGCCAATACTTACCTTCGTTTTTGGGCTCGGACGCAGCCGCAAAATCATCATAAAAAAACCACAGACCTGTAAAAGCCTGTGGTTTAATTTTATTATATCACTATGTTTGTTTTAGCAGTTTATCGGCTGCCATCTATAACCTGTGCCACCATGCTTTACCTTGTATGTCTTATTCACAAAGCGTGCTGGCTGGTGAACATTTCGGTATAGCGCTGGAGATGCAAGTTGCCTCTGTTTCACATTTTGGAAAACAGCAGGGATATGCTTTTTAACACGTTGTGCAGGTCTAACCAAAACCTTCTGGACTACCGTGCGGTAGACCGCTGGAATTTTAACGCGGCAAAGAATCTCACCTGTTGCATTATCAATGCGAGTGACCGGGCCTTTTTTGCCTTTTTGCCATGCGTAATGGGCAGGTTTTACTAATACGCGCTTGCTTACCTGTGAGTACTGAGCCGGAATATAACGGTAAGTATGAGTAGCAGGGCGAACTAGGACGCGTTTGTTGACATGGCGATATTGAGGACCACGAACTAAAACGCGCTTATTAACTGCCGGACTAACCTGCACTCTTTTGACAACATTTTTGTACATCGGCCCCGTACGAACCTTGGCATAGCATTGACCAGGCTTTGCCGGCGGCATACCTGAACTATGATTCGTATACGCAACACTTTGTCTCTGTATCGGCTTTGCCATTCTTTGTACAGGTTTCGCCATCGGCTGGCGGACATGCTGTGTTGGCCGTACATCATGGTGATGAATGTCAGGAGTGCTTGGTACGACAGTATCTTGAACTTGATGGTCATAAGCCGTTGGCTTCATGGGCTTTACAATAGGAGCCGTTTGCATATCGGCAGCATAACTGGCTGCATGCGCAGCATTGTTTGACGCTGTGATAATGGTATCTCTTACAATACCGCCATAACCGTCGGTGATAGCATTACCAGATCCATCTAAGACAGCCCTGCCAACACCGCCTGAGGCAGCAGATGATGAGTTGCTGTAAACCTGTTGGCCACCGACTGACTGTTGTGATCCGCCGCTGATTTGTTGTTGGCTACAGCCAGTTAAAAATAAACCGACGACTAGACTGCTAGACACGGTGAGGTTAAGTTTCTTGTACATGTTTAGGAATCCTTTCTCTAAAGTTACTAAATGGGGGAAGTAACGATTAGTAGTTACCATAGAGATTCAGACGCGATGTAAGGCTAGAGTTCCAGCCAAGCGGTTACGTTTTTCTTATGAAGATGACAATTAGAAG
>CALHTA010000022.1 GCA_938038645.1 uncultured Thiotrichaceae bacterium | reverse complement strand
TATCTAACTCACCCTGTATTTAATTCTTATCATTCTGAAACTGAGATGCTTCGCTATCTCAAACGTTTAGAAAATAAGGACTTTTCGCTGACGCACGGAATGATTCCATTGGGTTCGTGTACGATGAAGCTTAATGCGACTAGTGAGATGTTGCCAGTTACATGGCCCGAGTTCGCTGATATCCATCCTTTTGCTCCAAAAGAGCAGACGGTAGGCTATCGTAAAATGATTGCCGAGTTGGAAGTTTATTTAGCAGAAATTACGGGTTACGATGAAATTTCAAGCCAGCCAAACTCTGGTGCACAGGGCGAATATGCTGGGCTTGTAGCGATTAGTCGTTATCACGCAAGTCGTGGTGAAGCTTACCGCAATGTTTGCTTGATTCCAAGTTCTGCTCACGGTACCAATCCTGCTTCAGCTGCGATGACGAGTTTGAAAGTAGTTATCGTAGAGTGCGATAGCAATGGAAATGTTGATATTGAAGACTTCCGTGCAAAAGCTAAAGCGCACGCTGATAATCTTTCAAGTGTCATGATTACCTACCCTTCTACACACGGCGTGTTTGAAGAGGCGGTTGTTGAGCTCTGTGAAATTACACATCAGTATGGTGGCCAGGTTTATATGGATGGGGCAAACCTCAATGCACAAGTCGGTTTGTGTAAGCCCGGTAAGTTTGGTTCTGATGTTTCGCATTTGAACTTGCATAAAACGTTCTGTATCCCTCACGGAGGCGGTGGACCAGGCATGGGGCCAATTGGTGTTAAATCCCATTTAGCGCCTTTTTTGTCAAACCATGTAGTCAGTTCTGTTGATAATAAGGAAGTCGGGAATAGTGCGGTATCAGCAGCACCTTATGGCAGTGCTGCCATATTGCCAATTTCATGGGCTTATATTAAACAGATGGGTGGAAATGGTCTGACTCGAGCGACACAGCTAGCTATACTTAATGCCAACTACATCATGACTCGTTTAACAGGCTCTTATCCGATCCTATTTAAAGGGGAGCATGGACGTGTGGCTCATGAGTGCATTATTGATATACGCCCGATTAAAGCTGAGACTGGAATTTCAGAAGAGGATATCGCAAAGCGCCTAATGGACTATGGCTTCCATGCACCGACGATGTCATTTCCGGTCGCAGGCACTTTAATGATTGAGCCGACTGAGTCAGAGTCAAAAGCTGAGCTTGATCGTTTCTGCGATGCGATGATTTCTATTAGAGAAGAGATTAGCAAAGTGCATTCCGGAGAGTGGCCTGCAGATAACAATCCATTAGCGAATGCGCCTCATACCGTGAAAGACTTAATCAGTGGATGGGATAGAGCTTATACACAGGAGCAAGCTGTGTTTCCAGGTGGTGTCGTTCCGTCGAGTAAGTATTGGCCAACAGTGAGCCGTGTTGATAATGTATTTGGAGATCGTAACTTAGTTTGCGCTTGCCCGAGTATTGATAGTTATCGATAAGAAGTATTGAAGGTTTGAGTTTGAACGAAGGGAGTAGTTCCCCTTCGTTCCGCTAAAGGTCAAATTAGCTAGCTAACGCTTCTGCAGCAACCACTTCCGCAATGCCATCAGCAAGTTCAGTCGTTTCAGTTTCGTCTTGCCCTTCAACCATAACTCGAATTAAAGGCTGTGTACCTGAAGCTCTTAACAGGACACGACCGCGCTGACCTAGCTGGTCTTCAGCTGATTGAACGGCTTCTTGTATCTTGCTGTTTTGATTAACATCAACAGGGCCACTTAGATCGACGTTAATTAGGGTCTGTGGGTACTTTGTCATGACGTGCTTAAGCTCATGAAGTGACCTACCTGTCTCAATTACAGCCAATAAAACCTGTAGGGCAGCAATCGTGCCATCGCCTGTTTCAATTCTATCCCTAATAATAATATGGCCTGAAGATTCTCCGCCTAATATTCCATCATGGGTTTTTAGCTTTTCCATAACGTAGCGATCACCAACATTGGCACGATGAAAATTAAGCCCCATTTTTTGAATTGACTGCTCAAGGCCAAGGTTGCTCATCAAGGTACCGACAATATCATTGCCAGAGGTTTGGTTTTTTAATCGATGTTTAGCAATAATCGCCAGTATCTCATCACCGTCAACGGTCGCACCCGTATGATCAATCATCATCAGGCGGTCGCCGTCGCCGTCAAGTGCAATTCCTAAGTCTGCTTCGTGAAGAACTACTTGCTTTGAGAGCATATCAAGTGAAGTTGCTCCACAATCTTCATTAATATTTCGACCATTTGGTGAATTAGCGACAGTGATTAGTTCTGCGCCAAGCTCAGCTAAAACATGAGGTGTTACGTGATAGGTTGCACCGTTTGCACAATCTACAACAATTTTTAGGCCTTCTAATTTCACATCTGAGGGGAGAGCGCGTTTACAAAATTCAATATACCTTCCCGCAGCATCGTTAACGCGAACCACTTTGCCCAGCTGAGATGACTTGACGGTTACAATGTCTTTTTCAAGGTAACTTTCGATGGCCAGTTCTGTTTCATCTTCAAGCTTTGTGCCATTAGAAGAAAAGAATTTTACGCCATTGTCTTGATAAGGGTTGTGCGAGGCACTAACAACGATACCGGCAGATGCTCTAAAAGTTTTGGTCAGATACGCAATCGCAGGAGTTGGCATCGGCCCGAGAAGGCGGATATCAACACCCGCAGCAACCAATCCAGCTTCTAAGGCTGACTCCAACATGTAGCCGGAGATTCTAGTGTCTTTACCGATTACCACTAAAGGGTTTTTTTGATTTGCTAAGACTTTTCCAGCTGCCCATCCAAGTTTGAGCACGAAATCAGGGGTCATCGGGTAGGTGCCGATCTCACCACGAATACCGTCTGTACCGAAGTATTTTCTTCCCATTCTCTCTTTTCCTTAAATTTGTTTATTTTTTCTTTATTGTGAGTGATGTACAGAATTCAATAATGACACTCGAACAACAAATATTTATTTTAAGATACAATGAAGGATAAAACTATTTTTGATTAAGGCGCGATCGAAATTGACTCAATCGCGCCTTGTACTGACGTATTATCTAGTGAGAACTTGCAGGGTCTGCATTAACGACTTCATCATCGCTTTTCGTTTCGTCTTCAACAACTGCGCCGCCGCCGCTACCATCTTCTGGGCTATCCTCATCAGTCCAACCTTCAGGAGGAGTCGGTGGTTTGCCGCTCATGATTTCTTCAATCTGGTCACTATCAATCGTCTCATATTTGATCAGCGCCTCAGCCATTAGGTGAAGCGTATCAATATTTTCTTCTAAGATAGTTTCAGCTCGGTCATAATTTCGATCAATGAAAGAGCGTATTTCTGAATCGATCGACTGAGCTGTTTCATCAGACATCTTGCTTTGAGAGGTCGATGGACCGCCTAAATACATACCGCCGCCTTCTTCTTCGCTGTAAGCAAGAGGGCCTAGTTTTTCGGAGAGTCCCCACTTAGTTACCATGTTTCGTGCAATGGCTGTCGCCCGCTCAATATCATTAGAAGCGCCGGTTGTGACGCTGTCTTTGCCGAAAATCATCTCTTCAGCAATGCGGCCGCCGAACAAAGTTGATATCTGACTTTCTAGAGACTCTTTGCTATGGCTAAAGCGCTCTTCTTCAGGGAGAAACATTGTTACACCCAAAGCGCGTCCACGTGGGATGATAGTTACCTTATAAACAGGGTCATGGTCCGGTACTTTCAAACCAATGATTGCGTGACCAGCCTCATGATATGCAGTGTTACGCTTTTCTTTTTCGTTCATCACCATAGACTTTCTTTCTGCGCCCATCATGATTTTATCTTTTGCTTTTTCTAGTTCTTCCATGCCGACTGTACGCTTGTCAGAGCGTGCTGCGAATAATGCCGCTTCATTAACTAAGTTTGCTAAGTCTGCACCTGAAAACCCGGGCGTTCCTCGGGCCAGCAATGAAGGTTTAACATCATTTCCTAAAGGCACTTTGCGCATGTGAACTTTCAGTATTTGTTCACGACCTCGAACGTCAGGAAGCGGTACTACAACTTGACGGTCAAAACGGCCAGGTCGCAAAAGGGCAGGGTCAAGTACGTCAGGTCTGTTAGTTGCCGCAACGACAATGACACCTTCTGTACCTTCAAAACCATCCATTTCAACCAGTAACTGGTTAAGCGTTTGTTCGCGCTCATCATTACCGCCACCCATGCCAGCGCCACGCTTACGTCCAACCGCATCGATTTCATCGATAAAGATTATGCAAGGAGCGTGCTTCTTTGCTTGCTCGAACATGTCTCTTACACGAGACGCACCAACACCAACAAACATTTCAACAAAATCTGAACCTGATATGCTGAAGAAAGGGACTTTAGCTTCACCAGCAATCGCTTTAGCGAGTAAGGTTTTACCAGTACCAGGAGAGCCCGCTAGCAGCACTCCTCTAGGGATTTTCCCTCCTAATTTTTGGAACTTGCTTGGGTCTCGAAGGAATTCAACGAGCTCAAAAACTTCATCTTTGGCTTCTTCACAACCCGCTACGTCGGTAAAAGTAACTTTGACCTGATCTTCCGTCATCATGCGCGCTTTGCTTTTACCAAAGGACATCGGGCCGCCTTTACCGCCACCGCCTTGCATTTGACGCATGATATAGATCCAAAGGCCCACTATGATAAGGAAAGGAATAGTGTTGATTAGAATGTCAACAAGAATGTTTCTACCTTCTGGTGGATCAACCTTCACCTGTACGTTATTGCTAAGCAATTCATCATACATTTTAGGGTCATTCAAAGGTGCATAAGTAGTAAATGTCTCACTACTGTTGGTGTAGCCTATGATCGATTGGCCCCTAATCTCCACACTTCGGATGTCTTTACTTTTGACGCGATCAAGAAATTGGGAGTAAGCCAGATTATTAGATGTGGCTGTAGGTTCTTGAAACTTACTGAAAACTCCGATTAAAACCAGAGCGATCACCACCCACATCAGAATATTTTTGTTTAATTCGCTCAAGAAAAAAGTCCTCTATTAAGCTATTTGGTTATCATTATAAAGCTATTCTAACATGCTTTAAGTGATATCTCGTGCTAACTAGTTTGTCTGAAAATAACGTTGTGCCACTACATATACTTCGCGACTACGAGCTCTGGATGCTTTTGGTTTGCGAATCTTAACCTGTTTAAAGCATTGTCTTACTTCTTTAAGGTACTCATCCGAGCCAGCCCCTTGAAATAACTTCACGACCATTGTTCCATTTTCTGCAAGTATTCGCTTTGAAATATCTAGTGCAAGCTCGCATAAATAAATTGAACTGGGTTGGTCAATTGCGTCGTTACCACTTAAATTGGGGGCCATATCGGAAATTACAACATTTGCTTTGTCATTTCCGATTAATTCTAAAATTTCATTAAGGATACGCTCTTCGGTAAAGTCACCCTGAATAAATTCGACAAAGGGTAGTGGGTCAATGGGTAGTATGTCGCTGGCAACTACCCGCCCATTTTTACCAACCAATTCTACGGCGTATTGACTCCAGCCTCCAGGTGCTGCGCCAAGGTCTAAAACCGACATGCCGTGTAGTATTAGGCGATCTTTTTCTTGAAGCTCTTTGAGCTTGTAGACTGCCCGGGACCGGTAGCCTTCTTTTTGAGAGAGTTTTACATACTCATCATCAAAATGTTCCTGTAACCAACGAGTACTGCTTTTGCTTCGGGCCATAACGTCATACAATCCACAAATGGAATTAAATACTAAACAAATTAAGCAACTGAAGTCTCTTGGACACCAACTAAGCCCGCTTGTTACAGTGGGGCAGCATGGAATGAAAGAGAGCATTAATACGGAATTGGATATAGCTTTAGATTTTCACCAGCTGGTAAAAATCAAAGTTGGTCTTGGTGATCGAGAGCAGCGAGATGAGCTCATCAATACACTGGCTCAACACCACAAAGCGATGCTTGTGCAACGCGTTGGGAATATCGCACTGCTTTATAGAAAGAACGCCAAAAAGCCATCCGTATTATGATTTTCTAGTCTAAATTATTATGCTCCCGATCACAAAAGGGGGCATTCTTGGTGTGCTTGCAGCCACATAAACCATACTTCTTAGTTTCTTCAGCAGTAAACTTTAATGGCGTAAATTCGGTGTCTTTGTGAGAACCGTCACAAAATGGTTGTTTCTCTGAGCGACCGCAAGTACACCAAAAATAGTTTTTGCCTTCTTCTAATTCAACGACGTAAGGCCCTTTTTTTGCAATGACAGGGTTTGATCTGTGAGGCATCTTATCTCCAGTGTTTGGTTTTGATTTGGTAATTCTAGCATTAAGCTACTATCAAAAAAGCCTCAATGAGCAAGGCTTTAAGATTAATTGATATCTTTTTATGTCCTAAAAACTAAAAAGCCCCTGACAATAGGGGCTTAGTGTGTATTTCTTTACATTCTATCTTTCGGTGTTTTTTAAAACGGAATGTCGTCATCAAAGTCGTCAAAGTTTTGAGGCGCGGCTGGGGCTTGGCTTGGGCGATTTTGCTGTTGTGAAGGATTTGGTCTTGCTGCTTGGGCTGATTGTTGAGGTGCTGACTGATCGAACGACCCACTGCCACCACTTCTGCTACCCAGCATTTGCATTTCAGATGCAACAATTTCAGTTGTGTATTTTTCTTGGCCGCTCTGATCTTGCCACTTACGTGTCCTTAGTGCGCCTTCGATATAAACTTGAGACCCTTTCTTTAGATACTCTCCTGCAATTTCAGCAAGTCGATTGAAAAAGACTACCCGATGCCATTCTGTTTTATCGACTCGTTCGCCTGTATTTTTATCTTTCCAACTATCTGCCGTAGCAATGCTGATATTAGTGACCGCACCGCCTGAAGGCATATATTTCACTTCTGGATCGTTGCCCAGATTCCCAACGAGAATGACTTTATTGATGCCTTTGGCCATCGTGAATTTCCTAAATTAAATTATGATTGTAC
>CALHTA010000021.1 GCA_938038645.1 uncultured Thiotrichaceae bacterium | reverse complement strand
ATTGCGATGACAATTGATGTTACAGGCTCCAGCCCTATTGTCAAAAATATTGCAGCACCAAGCTTGAGGACAGGTCGGAAATGGGCTGATACCGTTATTCTTCCTGATGGAAGGGTGCTATTGGTTGGTGGCTCAGGAGTTGCTAATGAGCTAAGTAATGTCTCTTATCGTCCGCTGATTTGGGATCCATCTACTGAACGTTGGACCACAATGGAAGCTCACCAGCGCTCGAGACTCTATCAATCCACAGCATTGCTGCTTAAAGATGGGCGGATATTAGTTAGTGGTGGTGGAGCACCTGGCCCACAGAAAAACACCAATGCTGAAATCTTTACACCGCCTTATTTGTATAACAATTCAGGATTAGCAGCACGACCCACTATAACTAGTGCACCGACACAGGCCGCTTATGGTGCAAATATTGCTGTCTCGTTCAATTCCAGCAACCCAATTACGCGCGCAACCTTAGTTAAAACAGGTGCAGTGACTCACTCATTTGATATGGACCAGCGCTTTATTGAGTTGAATTATCAAGATACGTCAACGGGTGTAAGAGTTAATATTCCGACGTCGGCTAACGTGGCGACGCCCGGACATTACCTCATGCATCTTATTGATAATAAAGGTGTGCCTTCAAAAGGTCACATTATTAAAATATCGGCAAATACCAACACAAGCCCAACGTTAAACGCTCGGCCAGATAATGCTACTGCCTCAAGTAGCGCTATTACTATCGATGCTTTAGCTAATGACACAGGTAGTGGCTTAGTGCTGAGTTTATCTAGTGCTTGGTCACAAAAAGGCGGTAGGGTGTCTGTTTCTAATAACAAAATTACCTATGCCGCTAAGCAAGGTTTCAATGGTACTGATAAGGTTTATTACTCAGTAAAAGACGCTAGAGGTGCAAGTGCTTGGAGCGTTGTCACCATTACGGTGAATGGAAACAATGGAAATAACCCAGTGCCCGTTGCAAAAGAGGACACTGTCTCAGCGATTTCTGGAACCGCACGTACCATTGATGTTTTGGCAAATGATATTGGTACAGGCTTAGTATTGCTTGCCCCAAATGTTTGGTCGTGGAAAGGGGGAAGGGTTAGCCTACAAAGCAATAAGTTGAGATATACCGCAAAATCCACTTTTACCGGATTAGATAAAATTTGGTACACGATTAAAGATGTTCAAGGTCGTGAAGCTTGGAGCGTTGTGAATATCAATGTTAGTAATGGCGGCGTAGCGAACCCTGTCCCTCAAGGCAAGCCAGATACGTACAGTACGGCGACAGGCGCGCGGGTCATCTTTAATGTATTAGCTAATGATGTGGGTAATGGCTTGGTGCTTAACCCGTTTAGCAATGCTTGGTCACAAAAAGGTGGCAAGGTATCTTTGACTGATAACAAAGTGAGTTATCAGTCAAAGGCAGGTTTTACTGGGGTGGATAAGCTTTGGTACACCTTTAAAGATGTCCAGGGGCGTTCAAGTTGGGCAGAGGTCACGATTAACGTGACGCGCTAATCGTGTGAATGGGCAGTAACGTTGTACGTTACTGCCACTTTATCGAGCGTTGTCGAAGCGTTATTTCGTCGGCATATGAGGTTCAGCACGGCGCGACAACATTTCAACGCCCGTTTCAGTAATCACAATATTCTCTTCATGCACCATCATCTTATTAGGTGCATAAATCATTCCGGGCTCTAGGGTGAGTACCATGCCGGCTTCAAGTATCGTCTCATCCCAGAACGTGTGTGACGGTGGCTCAGTCAGTTGTAATCCTAAACCGTGCCCGTAGCGGCCGACAGACTCGCCCATTGCACCATTGGCTTGCATCACATCATTCATTGCATTGAAAATGTCGGTTGTCGTGTTGCCCGGCTTGCAAACAGCCAGTCCAGCTTCAGTTGCTTCCCAAACAGCATCGTAGGCTCGATAAGCAGAATCAGCGACTTTACCGAAGGCATAGTTACGGTCATAGTCACAGTAGTAGCCATCAAAGGTACAGCCAGTATCTAAAATCAGTACATGGCCATCTTGTAGCACGTTGCCACTAGGTGGCGAGATGATGTCGTCATAACCGTCTTTGTCAGATGCACCTACTAAATAAGCCACATCATCCACACCCGCTTTTAAACATTCGATTTTGAATGCACGGAAAATATCACTGTCTTTCATGCCGACTTCAACAAAGTCGAAGAGGCTTTCAAAAACGCCTGAAACCGTTTGAGCAATGTAAAACAGCTTTTCAATTTCGGCAGGGGACTTCACCATGCGTAACTTGCGCATGATTTGCGTTGCATCGGTAATGAGTGAGTCAGGGTTGTGCTCAAGCAGCATTGCTGACACTTCATCAAAATCATTAAGCGGCATGCGAATGTGCGTTTCACGTCCGCGATTGATGCCGATAGCAGCAAACTCATTGCCAAAATGTTTGATCGAGTTATCAACAGTTTCGATTAGCGCTTCCGTCAGCAGCGAGATGCCATCATCAGAAGCGTGTGGAGACGACCAGCTACGCACATCTTCAACCCAGCCATTCTTCATGCAGTTAACCCCAATCTCTGGAATAACAGCGATTGGCTTTCCTGCAGCAGGTAATACGACATACCAAGGACGGGTCGGGCTTTGCCAGAATTGAGTCAGAAAGCCGGTGAAGTAGTTAATGTCGTGTTCCGTGGTTAACAAGATGCCTGCTAGTTTATCTTCTTGCATCTTGGCTTGAGCCTTAACTAACCGCGCTTCAAACTCGGCTGCCTCAAAGCCACGCTTTGGCTGTGTAAGAACGGTATTCGTTGAGCTTACTGACATAATCTTCCCTTATTTTTTAGATGTAGTGGGCTACCGGCTAATCGTGCCATATCCCAAGCAAGTACCTGATTGCTCGATAGTGCATAGACGCCTGTTTTAGCTTCTATTTCAGGTATCACTCGTGAGCATTTCATATTGGTGCACGCGATAAAAATCGCATCGATAGGTTGCCCGTCTGCTGATGCTTCTTCGCAAAGATCCACAGAAGCTTCATAAATATTCTTTGGTGTAATTCGCCCTACAAACGCATCTTGAGGTTCGTCATAA
>CALHTA010000020.1 GCA_938038645.1 uncultured Thiotrichaceae bacterium | reverse complement strand
GCATAGGCGGCAAAGGCGGCAATTAAAATCGGGATTACGGTGGCAGGTATGGTTACCGTTAAAGAGTTTATAAATGATCGTCCAATCCCTTCTGAGTTAATCACTTCTCGATAATTGTCAAATGTAAAACGCGGAGGAACATCTGAGGTATAAAAGATCCGTTTACCGCGGGATCCTTTCCATTCGACAGGAGAACTGAATTTGTAATCTCCATTTTCGTCAACTGTCAGAGTCTGTTCTTTGCGCATTGGTGCAACCATGCCGGGTGTAAAGGCCGTGGGTTCTTGAGACTTCCAACCAAACGCTGAAACGATTCCTGAGCCTGCGTCAGTACCTTCAAAGATATTGCCTTCCAAGATGAAACGGCCATCTATTTCGGTCTGTTTTTTAGGGTCGACACTTCGCGCAACCAAGTTTTGCTGTGACGTGCTTAAAGACGTCCACCAGCCTGAGACTGCTAACTGATCTTTATCTCGTAAGGAAGAGATTAAAAGACCAGCAGTCGGGATAGTCCACATAATCACTAAGATAAGTACACTGAGGTGCAAAACAATCGTCAGTGCGGTGCGATTTTGAGTAGCACTTAACATTATCTCGCTCCCTCATCACTGTTAGCTTGGCGAATATTCCAAACCATAATTGGTATGACTAACACCATAATGACAACCGCAATGGCTGCTCCTCGACCAAAATCCCCACCCCCTCTAAACATCCAATCGAACATGAGGTTAGCCAAAACCTGAGTACTCCATTGCCCATTAGTCATTGCCAGAACGATGTCGAAGACCTTAAGCACAAGAATGGTAATGGTGGTCCAAACAACTGCTAGCGTCGTCCAGATTTGAGGAATCATGATTTTGAAGAAAATCTGTAAACCACTAGCGCCATCAATGACAGCAGCCTCAATGGTCTCTTCTGGAATGCCACGCAATGCTGCCGATAAGATTACCATAGCAAAACCTGTCTGAATCCAGATCAAAATAATCATGAGAAAAACATTATTCCAGAAAGGAACCGTGACCCAAGCTTGAGCGTCCCCACCGAAATATTGCACGACCGCGTTGAGCAAACCAATTTGCTCCGCACCTTCGCCACGGTAGTCGTAGATAAACTTCCAAATAATGGAAGCACCAATGAACGAGATGGCCATTGGCATGAAAATTAAACTTTTAGCGATATTGCCCCACCAGACCCTATCAGTCAGTGCAGCAATGATTAAACCGAGAAAAGTAGATGCCGCTGGCACAATGACCAACCACAGCATGTTATTTTTAAATGACTGGTGGAATTCTTCGTCTTGTAATAACCATCGGTAATTTTCCAACCCTGCAAACGTTGATCCACCGCGATCAAATAATGAAAGGCGTAATGATTCAAAAACAGGGTAGATGAGGTATATGCCTAGTGCCAGCAAAGCAGGGCCCATGAATAACCAAGGGCGTATCATCGCTGCACGTTGCATGTTTCGTGAAGCAATTTCTGGCGTTACGTCTTGAACGCGGCAAAGTTTATCCAGTAAAACATTAGAGCCATAGAAATAGATTACGCAACCGGCTATACCGATGAGCATGACTAAAAGCGCCGAAAATATTTGTTCCATAATGTTGGTTTTTTAATTCGTGCTTGATTTGGTTATTCAATTCGCTCACCCAACCTTCGGTCGGAATGATTCGCTGAATTAAATAACCAAATCAACCACTAGCATTAATGGCTGTAGCTGCGGTGGTGTGAGCTGAAGACATCTCAGCACGAACAATAATTTGCAGCCAGACTTAGTGAAGGGGTCGGGAACCTATTTCGGCGAATCATTTCAGCGAAGCTGAGTGAGCGAAATAGGTTACCGACTCCGAAACGGAACTAAAGCAAATTAGTTAGACAAATCATCCCAAGTCTTTTGGATGCCTTCGCCAACTTCTTTAGCAGATTTTCCACCCGCATAGTCAACCATGCCAGTCCAGAAAGAACCTGCACCAATCTTACCTGGCATCAAGTCAGATCCATCGAAACGGAACGTTGTTGCGTTTAGTAGGATGTCACCTTGCTTCTTCAAAGATGCATTAGCATAAGCGTCTGGATTTACACCTTTGTGAGGTGTTAGTAGGCCTGACTGAGCCATCCAGATTTCATGAGCAATCGGAGTCTTTAAGAAGTCGATGAATGCAGATGTACCTTTTGAAGGGTTTGTGATTGCAAACAAAGTACCCGCGCCTAATACAGGCTTACCTAGATCTTTCTCAGCGTATGCTGGGAAGTAGAAGAAGTCTGCGTCTGCGCCTAGCTCTGTTCCTTCAGGGAAGAAAGAAGGAATGAATGATGCCTGACGGTGCATGTAGCACTTTGGAGGAGAGGCAAATAGACCTTTAGGGCTATCACGGAAGTCAGTTGTTGCAACTGCACCAGCGCCGCCATCAACCATCTTGTCGTTACGGGCGAACCAACCGAACTCTTCGATTGCTGCTAGCACTTTAGGATCATCAAACTTAATTTCGTTGCTTACCCACTTATCGTAGTCTTCTGGAGACTGTGTACGCAACATCATGTCCTCAACCCAGTCAGTTGCAGGCCAACCTGTAGCTCCACCTGATCCTAGACCGATACACCATGGCTTGCCACCATCTTTAGCAATTTGCAGTGAAAGTGCTTTTAGCTCTTCCATTGTCTCTGGAACTTCATAGCCCGCGTCTTCAAAGTTCTCTGGCACATACCAAGTCAAAGACTTCACATCAACTTTGTAGAAGAAACCGAAGTAGTCTTTTTCACCGTCTTTGTTCTTGTAAGTTCCAAGATCAACCCATGACTGACCTGCAGCATAGTTCTCTTTAGTCCATGCTTTAGTTTCATCACCCAATGGCGTTAGAAGGCCTTTAGAGGCTAAGTCAGCGGCTAGACCAGGTTGTGGGAACACAGCAACGTTAGGTGCGCTTCCAGCTTGAGTGTCGATAACGATTTGGGTTTCAAAAGAGTCAGAGCCTGAGTACTCAACGTCAGCACCTGTTGCTTCTTCGAAATAGGCAACAACACTTTCGATTAACTCTTTGTCAGGACCAAGCCAAGGACCGAATACAGTGATTTTCTCACCCTTAAGATCCATTGATTTTAAAGCTTCATAGCTATCCCAAGTAAAACGCTTGTCTTCACCTGGCTTAAATTTTAAATCGCCTTCAGCAGCAGTAACGCTGCCACAAGCTAGACTGGTTGCGATTGCAGTCGTTAGTAGTAGTTTGTTCATCGAATGTTTCCTCCGGGATAACATCTAAATTATCTAAGGGTTGTAAGTAGCAATGTTAATCATTTTCAAAGCGCTTTGGTAAAGCAATAACACTGGTACAGCCGATACATAGGAGAACAAAAACAAGATTAAATGTCAATAAACCAATTGATTAAATTAAAACTTCTCTTAAAACTTCGCCTTGCAAGCGGTCTAAACATTCGATATGTTATTAATAGAATGTAAAAATCAAAGCGCTTTGAATAAGTTATATGAACCTTAAACAACTCTCAAAACACCTCAATCTCTCACCCACGACGGTGAGCCGCGCTTTAAATGGCTATCCAGAGGTGAAAGAGGCTACCCGTGAACGGGTTCAACAAGCGGCGATTAAACACAATTACCAACCTAGTCATCATGCTAATAGTCTCGCCACGGGGAGAGCAAAAGCAATCGGTCATGTCATCCCTCTAAGTAAACACATGATGATCAACCCACATTTCTCAGACTTCATTGCAGGAGCAGGAGAAACTTACTCAAAGGCGGGTTACGATATGTTATTGCGTGTCGTCAGTGAAGAGGAAGAAGAATCTGTTTATCGAGGTTTTGCTAAAAATGGTCGAGTAGATGGCGTGATTATTCACGGCCCTAAAATGAATGATTCTCGAGTGGCTTTATTACAAGAATTAAAACTGCCATTTGTGGTTCATGGACGCACCTTGCAAGATGAATCAAGTTATAGCTGG
>CALHTA010000019.1 GCA_938038645.1 uncultured Thiotrichaceae bacterium | reverse complement strand
AAAGAGCAAGCCCCCATGGGCGGCGGCATGCGCTCTTGGATCAAATATTTTCTAATCGTGATTTTCTTATTCGTCGCCGTTGCAGGCTTCTTGTACCTCATCTGAACAGACGAGGCACAAACAAACGCTGTGAAGCGAAAGCATTAAACCGTGATCAATACTCTGATAGCCTGAATCTCTAACCTAGCGCGTGACAAATGCTCGTCAGCCAAGCTGATTTGATCGGTAAAATAGCTGATCTCCTCGTCACGTATCGCAGGATTCACACGCTGCAGTGCAGTCAAACGAGCCACTTCAGTTTCTAGTCGCTCACGATTAACCGCTTGAGCCTTTGAAATTAATTCTGGAAGTCGAGCATCTGCTAGTGCATCCGCTTTCTCGATGATCTTCTCAATATCCGCACGAATGGCTGCAACACCAGCCTGTGCCGTCGCTTTCTTAACACGCTCAGCTTTCGAATTGATAAGCTCATGCCCGATTTTATCAGCGTAATCCGCACCATTGGCTGTTAACAAATAACGCATTGGCGATAGCGGTAAGCAATTTTCCAGCTGTAATGACTTAGGCGCGATACAACGGGTCCCGTAAATCACTTCAAGTAATAACGAACCTGGCGGCAAACCTTTCACCGGGATTGTGGCTACAGTGGCATTACCCGTCTCACCACTTAAGACCATATCAACAGCATCGGACACTAAAGGATGTTCCCAGCTAAGAAAATCAACATCTTCACGACTCAAACCAAACTGGCGATTGGTCGTTACCGTCATGTCATCATCACGTAAGCCTGGGAAAACGTCTGTTAGCATTTGCTCAGTGGGGCGCAAAATCAAAGCGTGTTGTGAATGATATTCCTGATCGATGTTAAAGCAATCAAACAGCAGCTCTAAATAATCATCTAACGCTTCTGGCGCTTCCGACGCCTCAATCTTAGCAATAAGATCGGCGGCAACTTCTTGATTACAAGAGTTAATTTCTAACAGGCGATCACGCCCCTGCTCTAAATTCTCTCGCATTTTTTGGGTGTAATCAGCGGTATCTTGGATTAGCTTTTCAAGCCCATCGTCATCGCTAGCTAACTGCTGAAGTAGCTCGTCTTCAAACTTTTCATAAATCGCTTTACCCACGGCGCAACTATTAGTGAATTGATTTAAACCATGCTGGTACCATTCAAACAAAACAGCCTGCGAACTATCTTCTAGATAAGGCACGTGGATTTGGATGGTATTTTTCTGTCCGATACGATCTAAACGACCGATACGCTGTTCTAATAAATCTGGGTTTAGCGGCAGGTCGAACAAAATCAGATGCTGTGCAAACTGGAAATTGCGACCTTCACTGCCGATTTCAGAGCAAACTAAAACTTGCGCACCATTATCTTCATCGGTGAAATACGCTGCGGCACGGTCTCGCTCTACAACCGACAAACCTTCATAAAATGCAGCACTTCGTATTCCAGCGCGCATTTGCAAATAGCCTTCTAAAGCAACAGCCGTTTCAGCGTTTGCGCAAATAACCAATGCTTTCGCCGGTCTCATCGCTTTTAGCGTTGTCTCCAACCACTCAACACGAGGGTCGCTGCTCAACCAAAGCAACTCTTCCTGATCAACCTCAGGTGTCAAACCCGCAACACCGCGTAAATCTTCATCGTTATAAATCGATGGCGCAGGCAATGGATAACCGTGAACTTGGCGCTCTGGGAAATCTGGTATTGCTGCGCGAGTATTACGGAACAGCACGCGCCCTGTGCCATGTTGGTCTAGTAGCTGACGAACCATTTGCCCAACGGAAGCACCTGCTTTAACCGTTTCTCCACCTAAATAAGGCGTAAGAGTGTCTATCTGCGCTGTTGTTAATTCAGCATCATCCGGTAACGCTAACAATGGCTGTACCACTTCGTTAAGCGCCTGATAGCCAGCTTCCTCCTTACGGAACGCTTCCAAGTCGTGGAATCGTGAAGGGTCTAGTAAGCGTAATCTTGCGAAGTGGCTTTCAATACCTAACTGTTCAGGGGTAGCGGTTAATAGCAACACGCCCGGAATAACTTGAGCTAGTGATTCAACACTGGTGTATTCACGACTCACTTTATCTGGCGACCATTCTAAATGATGCGCCTCATCTACGACCAAGAGGTCAAAACCGGCGGCTTTAATTTGCTCTTGGCGCAACTCAGAGTTAGCTAAGAAATCTAAACTGCATAAAATTAACTGCTCAGATTCAAATGGGTTGTCGCTGGCCATTGGATCGGGCAATTCTTCCTCACCAAATGGATCATCAGCACCATCAATGCTCAAACGCATTTCATCGAATATTGAGAAATTAAGATTGAAACGACGGCGCATTTCCACCAGCCACTGATGGACTAATGAAGGTGGCAGCACTAATAACACACGACTCGCAAGCCCGGTGTGAAGCTGCTGGTGAATCACCATACCCGCTTCGATCGTTTTACCTAAGCCCACTTCGTCTGCTAATAACACACGCGGCGCATAACGCTTGGCTACTTCATTGGCGATAAAAATTTGGTGTGGGAGAAGATTAGTGCGTGATCCCATCAAGCCCGTTACACCGGACTGCTGCAGGCGGTTGCGTTGCTCCAAGGTTTTCACACGAAGGCGAAAGGCATCACCTTTGTCTAACTGGCTACTAAAGAGTCGTTGAACTGGGGACGTAAATTGCACAAAGCAATCTAACTTGGACTCAGGGACAATGTGGGAATCACCCGCTTCATCGATTCCAAAATAAATGAAGAGCCCGCCATTCTCTAACACTTCTTCAATGACCAAAGTCCTAAGATCCATGGTATTGATCGTGTCGCCTTCTTTATAAACTACTCGACTTAGTGGGGCATTTGTCGCCGCATAAGACCGCTCTTCTTCTACAGCGGGAAAGTTTAAAGTGATTAATCGATCAGCAACTGCTGAAATAATGCCTAAACCTAACTGCGCTTCAGTGTGGCTTACCCAACGCTGACCAACAACAAAATCCATATAACGAATTACTCTTTAAAGTTGCATTCCCGACAATGTGCGAACTTTACCAACTCTGTTTGATAGTGCAAGTTGTCTATCGCTTGATTTACGGCTGACACTCATCCTTCTTCACTTGCCAATACAGTGTGTGCATCCTATGATCTTTGTAAAAATCAACACAAGAAGGCTACTGCATGAATCTCAAAAACAACCGTATACTAATGGTACAGCTGGCGCTACAAGAGGACATCAGAGATGGGGACCTTACGGCCGATCTAATTGCGGAAGATAGCCTGTCAGAAGCGACGGTTGTTTGCCGAGAAGAAGCTATCCTTGCTGGCCAAGACTGGTTTGACGAAGTATTTAAACAAGTTGATTCAGACGTATCAGTCACTTGGCATTATAATGATGGTGACACAGTTCCAGCTGATTCCATCATTTGCAGCTTGAGCGGACTGTCTCGTTCTCTACTAACCGGTGAGCGCTCGGCATTAAATTTTGTGCAAACACTTTCGGCTACCGCAACGCAAACTAATCAGTATGTAAAGGCAATCGCTGGCACGCATACCCGCATATTAGACACTCGCAAAACATTGCCTGGCATGCGGCTTGCTCAAAAGTACGCGGTTACCTGTGGCGGCGGAAAAAACCATCGTGTCGGACTGTATGACATGATCCTGATTAAAGAAAATCATATTATGGCGGCTGGCTCTATCACTCAAGCAATCACAAATGCCAGAAAGCTGCATCCAGGTGTAAAGATTGAGGTGGAAACAGAGAACCTAGCGGAGTTTGAAGAAGCTTGTGCAGCAAA
>CALHTA010000018.1 GCA_938038645.1 uncultured Thiotrichaceae bacterium | reverse complement strand
TGTTAGTATGAAAGCAATATAGTTGTTGGCAGTAAATTAAGCAATGTCAGCGACCTTAAAACGGACAGGCGGAGATCAGAAAACCCATACAAAAAACCAGCGCTAGAATCTCTCTAGCGCTGGTTTAAAGGACTTTCATTTAAAGTATGCTAGATAACCTTGTTAGACAAGAACTTCTAGCCCACCCATGTAAGGCTTTAAGACTTCAGGAATACGAATACTGCCGTCTTCCTGTTGATAATTCTCTACCACTGCAACAAGAGCACGCCCTACTGCCATACCAGAACCGTTTAAGGTATGTAGCAATTCTGGCTTTCCAGTTTCAGCATTTCTAAAGCGTGCTTGCATTCGTCTCGCCTGAAAATCCTGCGTATTAGAGCAAGAAGATATTTCACGATATGCCTGTTGACCCGGTAACCAGACTTCTAAGTCATACGTTTTCGCAGCTGAGAAACCTGTATCACCACTGCACAGCGTCATTACGCGATAAGGAAGCTCAAGCTTTTGCAAGATCACTTCTGCATGGGTGCGTAAACGTTCCAAGGCTGCCCATGAGTCATCCGGCTTAACAAAGTGCAACAGCTCAACTTTTTCAAATTGGTGCTGGCGAATCAAACCTCGTGTATCGCGTCCGTAAGAACCAGCTTCAGAACGGAAACAAGGCGTGTGTGCTGTAAATTGTAAAGGCAACACAGACTCATCAACAATTTCGTCGCGTAGCAAATTCGTTACAGGCACTTCAGACGTTGGAATGAGATAGTAGTCTTGCTCACCTTCCAGCTTAAACAAGTCTTCTTCAAACTTAGGCAGCTGGCCAGTACCAAACAGGCTGTCTTTGTTCACGATATAAGGAACATAGACTTCCTGATAACCGTGCTCAGCCGTGTGAGTGTCCAGCATAAACTGAACCAATGCGCGGTGTAATCTTGCTACGCCGTTATGTAACACCATGAAACGAGAGCCGGTTAACTTACTTGAAGCTCCGAAATCCATCCAGTTATGACGCTCTCCAAGTGCAACGTGATCTTTAGGCTCAAAGTCAAAAACCGTCGGCTCGCCCACTTTGGCAATCTCAAGGTTTTCACTTTCATCTTTTCCTTCAGGCACAGACTCATGCAGAAGATTAGGCATAGCATGAACAATAGCGTCCACTTGCTCTTGAATCTCACCTAACTCTTGCTCAGCAGCTTTCAGCTTATCGCCTAAATCAGCGACGGCATCTTTCAACGGCTGCGGGTCTTCCCCTTTGCCGATGGCTGCGCCAATCGCTTTGGAACGGGAATTACGCTCACTCTGCAAGGTCTGAGTTAATGTCTGTACCGACTTACGTCGTGTTTCCAGGTCATTAAACATTTCGACATCGAGCACAAAGCCGCGGCGCAATAACTGAGCCGCTGTCTCATCAAGATCATTTCTTAGTAGTTTTATATCTAACATGATTATCTTTTAGTAAACCGTAATTTCATTTAATAAGGAGTAAAAATTGAGCGCGCGACTATCATACCAATCCACACACCCAACAGACTGAGGCAAACGTTTAATGCGATATTCAATAGCCCTTTAGCCATTGCCCCTGCTTCCAGCAACACTAAAGTATCCATCGCGAACGTTGAGAAAGTGGTAAACGCCCCTAAAAAACCAACGAGTACGGCAAGTTTCACCATCGGGTCGCCATTCGTTTTTGTCAGGAAATACACACTCAGAAAGCCGATTAATAAAGAGCCAACACCATTCACAATAAGGGTTCCGTAAGGAAAACCTTTACCCAACCACAAGGCGCTCAACTGCGACACACCGTATCGGGACAAGGCACCTAAAGCGCCCCCTATCATGATTGCTATAACATGACCCACTAAAACCAACCCACTATTACCTCGATGGGACAGTTTATAGTATCGACTCAAGATGTGAAATTATTAATCCTTTATTGTCCTATAAATCTATAATTTCTAATGACTAATGTCATTCGTCTTAAACGTTGTATGATAATATTCGAATCTACACTTACAACTGGAAATTTTATGCACAATAACGAAGCTTTCCGTAGAATTCGTTACGCACTTGAACTTGATGATCCAACCACTGTAGAAATATTTGCAGCAGGAAATTATGAATGCCAACAAAGTGACATCGATAAATTTTCCAAAAAAGAGTCTGACAATGCTGAAGGTGAGGTACTTGCTGATACCCCTTTCTTTCACTTTCTGAATGGCTTAATCGTACATCGCCGCGGAGGCACGCCTCCTGAAGTCAAGGCCGATGACGTCATGAACAACAATAAAGTGTTGAAGAAGCTGCGCATTGCACTTGAGCTTTATGAAGATGAAATGATGGCGATTTTTGATCAAGCTGGAATAAAACTCTCAGGACATAAACTCAGTGCTTTATTCAGAACGGAAGGTCATAAACATTATCGCGAATGTACTGACAACACGCTAAGGCAGTTCTTGAGGGGCTTAGCCACTCATTACCACCGTCAAAAGCAGCCAGAACAGTAACATTGCAAACAATACTTCCAGAGCTGCTTATCTAGCTGCTCTGGTGAATCTTCTGACGCTTATTCGCAGTACCCTTCCCCACTTTCTTGTCGGCAGCTATAACAGGCGTTGAAAAATCTAACGCTCCTTTAAATCCCGTTCGTGCA
>CALHTA010000017.1 GCA_938038645.1 uncultured Thiotrichaceae bacterium | reverse complement strand
CTGTAAGAAAAGTTCTCTTGAGCCTCCTTCCATTTCCATAATGCGCCGCAAACGCTTCAGTGCATCCAGCTGTATTTGGCGAACCCTTTCTCTTGTGATGTGTAAATCCTTACCCACTTGCTCTAAGGTAGAATTATCATGTCCGTGCAAACCAAATCGCCTAACAATAACTTCTTGCTGCTTCACTTCTAACTGACTGAGCCAAATATCCACAGCATTAGAGATATCGGTATTCATGGTTTCTTCATCAGGGCCTTTAACTTTCTTAGAAGCGACAAAATCCATCACCTGCGTTTCAGAATCTCCAACTTGAAAATCTAATGAAGTGGTATAGTCAGTATGTCTAAGCAAATGCTGTACGTCATCCTCTGACTTCCCCATCTCCTTAGCGAGTTGCTGCAAACTAGGTTTCGCACCTAATTTTTGAGCCAGCTTTGCTCTTACTCGAAGACAAGCATTTAAAGCTTTACTGATATGAATTGGGAGTCGAATCGTCCGCGCTTGATTCATCAATCCACGTTCGATACTTTGCCTAATCCACCAAGTGGCGTAGGTTGAAAAACGAAATCCGCGCTCAGGGTCAAACTTTTCAACAGCATGGATCAAGCCAAGATTTCCTTCTTCAATCAGATCACCTAAACTTAAACCTCGGTTGAGATATCGACGTGATATTTTGACAACCAACCTCAGATTACAGGTAATCATTTTTTTTCTTGCTGCTTCGTCACCCTTTTGTGCTAAGCGGCCGTAATGAAGCTCCTCATCAGCAGTGAGTAATGGATTCGATTCAATATCCCGTAAATATAGCTGTACTGCATCAAACTGAGGTCTACTTGAGTTTTTGAATTGATCCTTACCTGCGCTTAAGGTTCTACTGGGCCGGTCTGTTGGGGTTTTTCCATTTTCTCCTGTCATAATAATTCTCTCTCTCAACTTTTTTGGGGGTATATATAGAGCCTTTAGCTCTATTGCTTTCTCATTATTATTTTATTATGGCCGAACAATACCATATAAGTTCAATTTGACATCTACCTAGTTCTAGTCAGGACAAGCGTTAACTATCTTCAGATAAAAGGGTTAATTCTCTAGATATCCTAATTAAATCAACACTGATCAGCCTCTTACTGAATATTTTGTTATGTTATGATTTCTGTGTAATATTAATGTTTTATAATCTTAGATTGGACAAGAGCTATGCGTTGGAAGGGCCGACAACAAAGTAATAATATTGAAGATCGCCGCCAAAGTGCTGGTGGAAATAGGAATAGAAGACCATCAAGTGGTGGAATGAAAATGGGGGGGATCGGCTTTTTTGTGATGCTACTGATCTTCTTGTTTACTGGTCAAGGCCAAAACTTCCTAGGCATGATGGGAGACGAATCTCAAATGAGCTCAGGGACTATTGACAATAGTTCCCAGAGTAGTGTGCAAACTGGCACCGATAATGGTAGAGAATTTATTGCGGTCGTTCTTAAAGATACAGAAAACGTCTGGAACCCGATTTTTCAAAATGCCGGATTACGTTACGAAGAGCCAACGGTTGTACTCTTCGAAAACCAAGTTCGGTCAGCCTGTGGCCTCACCTCTTCGGCTACCGGCCCATTTTATTGCCCCGGTGATAAAAAAGTTTACCTCGACCTTGGCTTCTTTGCCCAGCTGAGGCAGATGGGTGTCGTTGGAGACTTTGCTCAAGCTTATGTTGTTGCACATGAAGTGGGTCATCATGTTCAGAAAATCCAAGGTATCTCCGATAAGATTATGCAGATGCAGAGACAAACCAGCAAAGTACAGGCAAATAAACTTTCCGTATTATTAGAGCTTCAAGCGGACTGCTATGCCGGAATCTGGGCTAGGCAACAGGCAAAATACAAACTTCTTGAAGATGGTGATATAGAGGAGGCTATAAATGCAGCCGGTAATATTGGTGATGACCGCATGCAAAAACGTGCAGGGCAATACGTAAATCCTGACGGTTTCACCCATGGATCATCTGCACAGAGAGTTGAATGGCTGAAAAGAGGGATGATCAGTGGTAATCCCGGAGATTGCGATACTTTTGCTGGTTTACGATAAATAACATTGGCCTGAAGTTTAAGTTTCAAACTGAATGGTTAGCTGAATATCTCTCAGCTAGCCATTTTTTTTGAATTATTTTCACACAATCCTAAACCGCAATATCTTTGGCAAAGAAAGAAGCAGAAAATCTTAAGCCATTGTTATTTAATGAATTATTTAAATCTAAACTAAGCTTAAAAGATTATATTTCTTAACTTTTTTTTAATCTTAAGGATAACTGAATAGCGTTCAGGTTGGATTCAGCCAATTTAACTTAATCTGACCCTGTCTTCAAAGTGAGCTGCTTTTCTCGGGGTTTGTGGTAGCAGCTCTACTTGTTTACGAATTTGATTCTAAAAATAAAAATACGCTGTTAATGACACTCAACAGCTTAGCACAAATTGTAGACATGTTGGAGACATTCAAGAAAATGCTCTTAATCGACAATGATTGGGGAGTCGGTTTGCTGGTAGCAAAAACTTGAAAAGGTAGTCAGGAATTTACGGGGGTATAGTTCTGACACTCAGATTTTTATTAATCTGTTATGCGCCTTACTTTTTAAAGGCGAGCTTTTAAAAGCTCGCCTTTTTTATTGGGAATTTTCAGACAATTTCAAAAAATTCAATGATTTGAACCAGATTCACTTGAATAGCACTCACTTAAGGCATATATATAGATTTGATTATTTAAGGACTTTCTTATGCCAAAAGCCATGCAAAGAGCAATTGGATTTATCTTGCTATCGGCCACTGTTGGGCTGGTTTCGTTTCAAGCCTTTCTTCATGTCCTCTAGGAGTTTCTGAATGTCAAACGCAAAACGTTACTCCCCAGATGATTCTGAGGTAAGCGATTTTAAAATAGGTCTTAAAGGGATCCTACTATTTATTATGCCCGTTCCTGTATTGGTAGCGGCAGTGGTCTCGCTAATAGGAGGAAATTTCTGGGCAACTGTAATTAACGGTGCTGCTTTTTCGGGCTTTATGCTTTCAGCGATTATTGCTAGGCATGGCTTTAAAGTTGAGCAACTTTATAATTCTAAGAAGCTTGCTTTAGCCCCTACGACCCCTTTCAAGACGGTAGCGGCAATATTGTTGTCTATTACAACCGCCTTAACTGCTTTTCTGGCCACTGATAACTATAATATATTCAGCAGCATCCTCATTGGTGGTGCAACGTTATTAGCTTTTTACCTTTGGTATGGCCTAGACCCACGTCGAAACAAAACGGGAAATATTGGATTGGGTGTTAGCGCTGAGGAAGTGTTTGAAGCATTGGAGGCCGCTAATATTAAGATTGATGCGATTGAAACGGCCAGAACAGAAATTAGTAATGCTCAATTTGATCAGCATCTGGATAGAATCATTAGCAAAGCACGAAACATTATTTCATTAATCGAAAATGATCCCAATGACCTACCTCGGGCAAGGAAGTTTCTGAAGGTGTACTTAGACGGGACTCGTCGAGTTACTGAAAGCTACGCAAAAACTCATCGCAACGAAGCTACAACCGTTGCGTTAGATAGTAATTTCTCAAATGTTTTAAACTCAATAGAAAACACATTTGATGAACAGCACGAAAAACTAAAGAAACAAGATCAGTTTGATCTTGATGTAAACATAGAAGTACTTGAAACTCAGTTAAAGCGCGAAGGCATTATTTAAACTGGTCCCATTCATTTGACTACAATAATTACGAATTTAAGGAAGAAACATGTCTGACAACTCATCAAGCAATGTTCAAACAGCTACTAAAACTACAGCCCCATCAGTTGCTGTCATTCCTGGAACTGAAATTGTTCCCGCAGAGCCAATAAGCCAAGAAATCATTGCCTATTCTCATGCTGATAACCAAGCTAAGCAGGAATTAGATCAAATTATTCAAGAAATCGACACAAACGACCGCAGCAGCATCGTTTTCTTTGGTAGCAAAGCTCAGGAACAGATGAGCAGCATTTCTGAGAACATGCTTGAAGGCGTTCGAAATAAAGACCTGGGTGGCGCAAGTTCGTCTCTAAATGACATGGTACTCGCAATTAAAGGCTTTGACGTTGACGAGCTTAACCCAAACAAAAAATTAGGTTTCTGGGCTAGATTATTTGGTAAAGCTAAGCCAGTCGCTCAATTCTTAAGTAAGTATGATGATGTTAGAAAGCAAATCAATGATATTACTGATCACATGGAAGAGCACAAAACTCAGCTTTTGACTGATGTGATTTCCTTAGACAAGCTTTATGAAGCTAACCTGGACTATTTCCATAAGCTTGAGCTGTATATTGCAGCGGGTGAAGAAAAGCTTCGGATGATGAATGAAGTTGAGATTCCAGCAAGCGAAAAATCCGCAGTAGACGACAGCGAGAATATGCTGGCCGCACAAGCATTACGTGACATTAGAAGTGCTCGTGATGACCTTGAGCGTCGTGTTCATGACTTACATTTGACTCGTCAAGTCGCTATGCAAAGCTTACCAAGCATCAGACTTGTACAGGAAAATGATAAGACGTTGATCAACAAAATTAACTCTACTCTTATCAACACCGTTCCATTGTGGAAAAACCAACTTGCACAGGCGGTAACTATTTTCCGCATGAGCGACGCTGCAGAAACAGTTAAAAAAGCAACGGACCTAACCAACGACTTATTGGAGTCAAACGCAACCAACTTGCGCACAGCTAACGTTGAAGTACGTAAGCAAATGGAACGGGGTGTTTTCGATATTGAATCGGTACGCAAAGCGAACCAAGAACTTATCGGAACGATCAATGACAGTCTTGAAATTGCCGAAGAAGGCCGCTCAAAGCGCCAAGAAGCCGCAAAGGAACTACAAACACTTGAGAGTGAATTGAGGCAGGCATTAATGTCAGCTAAAGCACGCAAAGAAGCCCACGACGCAGCACCAAGCGCTGCATCTTAAAGGAGTTCTGACATGGGATTATGGGATAAGGTATTTGGCGAGTTTGTTGACATCATTGAGTGGACCGATGATTCATCCGATACCATGGTGTATCGTTTTGAACGTCATGGTAATGAAATAAAATATGGTGCAAAGCTCACCGTTCGTGAATCACAAATTGCTGTGTTTATTAATGAAGGTGAAATTGCGGATATTTTGACGCCTGGCATGTACCAGCTCGAAACTCGCAATCTCCCAATATTATCGACGCTTCAACATTGGGACCACGGCTTTTCAAGCCCATTTAAAGCTGAAGTATATTTCTTTAACACGCGCCAATTTACCGATCTAAAGTGGGGAACCAAAAACCCAATTATGATGCGTGATGCTGAGTTTGACATGGTCAGACTTAGAACCTTTGGTACCTACAGTGTTAGAATTACCGATCCTAAAGTGTTTATGAATGAAATCATGGGCACAGATGGTCACTTCACTGTCGATGAAATCAGTGATCAACTTAGAGATATCATCACCTCTCGCTACGCTACTATTTTGGGCAAGCTAGACGTTCCTGTTTTAGACCTTGCGTCTAATTACGATACGCTTAGTGGATTTATTACGGAGAAAATTTCGCCTGAATTTAATCAATACGGTCTTGAGTTAACCAAAGTATTGGTTGAGAACATCTCACTTCCCCCTGAAGTTGAAAAAGCGTTGGATAAACGCACCAGCATGGGTGTAATAGGCGACTTGGATAAGTACCTTAAGTATGGTGCATCAGAATCGATGCAATCAGGCAACTCATCTACTGCATCCTCTGCAATGGAAATGGGTATAGGTCTAGCCATGGCACAAAGTATGACTAGCCAACAAAGTTCGGCCCCAGCGTCAGAAGCTTCTGCGTCATCAGCACCGCCACCGCTGCCTCATGAGCAACAATGGCATGTTGCAATAAATAATGAAGCGACTGGACCTTTTAGCTACGCGCAATTAACGACACTGGTTCAACAAGGTTCGCTAACGGGAGCAAGCTTAGTTTGGTCTGCAGGCATGGAAAATTGGGAAACCGCTCAAGATATAAGCTATATCAGCGATATCATTGATAAAGGGCAGAATAATCCGCCACCTATCCCAGGCTAATTTATCAAAAAATGGAAAACAAGCAATCGCACTTTCCTTGTGAGCGGTGCGGCTCAGACTTAGTTTATTCCCCAGAAAATCAATCGTTGGAATGCGATCACTGCGGATTTACTAATGAAGTGCCCATCACACTCACGCCTATTCGTGAATATGATTTAAAACAAGCTCTTCACGAGTTGGATCAATTGCGTCGATCTGGTCAGCTTGAGCAGGTCGACGTTATAAAGTGCCCTTCTTGCGCGGCACAATTCCGTTTAAAAGACAACGAACATGCGGGTGATTGCCCGTTTTGTGGAACGCCTGTCATTGCGGGAACTGAACAATCCCGACCAATCAGACCGAGATCGCTGCTACCTTTTTCGATCAGCCACGACCAGGCACTGGACATTTTTGATCGATGGATGAAATCAAGGTGGTTTGCGCCCTCCTCTCTTAACTCTCGGGCAAAACGCAATGACAAACTGACCGGCGTTTATTTACCCTATTGGACTTACGACAGCGACACTCAAACTTATTATCAAGGCCAGCGTGGCACCATCTATTACGAGCGACAAGTTGTCAACGCTCGGGTTAATGGTCGCAATGTTCGCCAAGTCCGGCAGGTTGCTCGTATTCGCTGGAATCCCACATCAGGCACCGTTGGAAGGCATTTTGATGATGTGCTAATTGGTGCCAGTAAGACATTACCTCGTACAATTATTGATAACTTAGCACCCTGGGATTTAAACCAATTGGTTCCGTATTCTGAAGCTTATCTAAGTGGATTTCGAAGCGAAATTTATCAAATCACCGTCGATGAAGGCTTTCTTCGCGCCCAGCAAATTATGGATTATACGATTCGTAATGATATTCGTAGAGATATTGGCGGAGACCAACAGCGTATTAACCACCTCTCTACCGAACACGATAGAACAACTTATAAGCATTTATTATTGCCCATCTGGTCTGCCGCATTCCAATATAGAAATAAAACCTACCGCTATGTAATTAATGGTCGAACGGGCAAAATTCACGGTGAACGCCCTTATAGCTTTGTCAAAATCGCCTCTGCGGTGGCTTTAGCGGCATCAGTTGCTGGTGGCGGGGCATATGTGATTGAACAAAATGGCGGCTTTGAAAGCATGAATATTGAATATTCACCCAGCTATCAATTCCCTGACAGCCGACAACGCTACCCTGATTTTGGCAACTTTCCCCAGCAAATACCGCGTTTTTAAGCGGTACCAAACTCTGCTTAGATTGTTATTATTCATAGGCTTTGTTATCTTAATCACTCTTTGTAAAACAATTCTGATTGCCGGTGGATAAATTGAATAAAAAGAACCTCTGCATATTAATTGGAGGCCTATTTCCCATCGGGCTACAGGCATATACTAATCCTCCGGTTTGTGTGGCTCCAGCCGCTGCAAAAGCCGCCAATACTATTACCGATTCACCCTCTCTAGATGCAGTTTATGTGGCAGCTGACAATGGCAGTATCAATAGGCAGGGCATTTCCGAGTTAGATGGCGCAGTCATTATTCAGCGGAATAACCAAAGACTAAACGCCAACCAAGCCACCTTCAATAATAAGAAAAATCAGGTGACTGCTAAAGGGAATGTACTTCTAAGCACTGAAACGACGACCTTTCAGAGCGACAGTATTGATTATAATATTGCGAACCAAAGTGGCGTCATCAACAATGCCAAGTATCAGGTTAAAGGTTCCCATACTAATGGTAGCAGCAGCAAGATCTCACAAAAAAACAAAGATGAGCTAGAATTAGAAAACGCGACCTATACTACCTGCCCTGCACCTGATCCAAGCTGGCATATTTCCTCCAGCAATATTAATCTTAACCAAGCAACAGGTGTCGGTACCGCTGAAAACCTCTCTTTGAAAGTGGGGAATGTTCCAATCTTTTACTTCCCATGGATTAGTTTCCCATTAAGCAATCCATTTACAGGGCAAACTCAGCGTAAGTCCGGTTTTTTAGTACCAGAAGTTGGAGTTTCAGACCAATCCGGATACGAAATAACAATCCCTTATTATCTTAATATTGCGCCTAACTATGATGCAACTTTCTATATCACCCCACTCTCTGAGAGAGGCGTAAGAATCAATTCTATTGCTCGCTTTATGACCCAAAAGAGTCGGGGCGAATTGGACTATAGTTTTATTCCAAATGACAGAGCATCAAATGATGAATGGAGAGACTACTTTAAGTTTACTTATCAACGAAATATGGGGCACCGGCGTACGCTGACCATCAAATCAGAAGGGGTATCTGATGACGAATACCTCGATGATTTAAGCGACTCACTTTCAATATCTTCTACATCAGCGCTTGAAAGAACGATTCGTTATGACGTAGGTAGCGCAAATTGGGATTTCAGCATTGCTGCCTTAGACTATCAGGTTCTGGATGCAAACTCTCAACCCTATGCAAAGCTCCCAGAATTGACCTTTAACTACCAGTCGCCGCATAAATATAATGGTCTAGATTTAACCTTAGATGCTCAAGCTACCTATTTTGAGGGCTCTGCTGACCCAACCGGACTTAGGCTCGATGTTGGTCTCAATGCTTCTAAGCGATTTGGCAATGATGCATGGTACTTTAAACCGTCATTGAGCTATCAAGCTACCCACTATTCTCTGCAAAATAATGGTACGGATAATAGCTTGTATCGGGGGCTTCCCACAATCACTCTAGACAGCGGCGTGTTCTTTGAACGTGATTTAAATGGCCAGCTAAAACAATCACTTGAGCCTAGGCTGTTCTACACTTATACGCCTTTTGAAGATCAAAGCAGTATTCCCATTTTCGACAGCGCGAGGACGGATTTTTCAACCAGCAACCAACTGTTTGAAGCTAACCGTTTCACGGGAAAAGACAGAATCGCTGACGCTAACCAACTAACCCTAGCGTTGACGAGCCGAGTACAAAATACAAAAACTGGCGATGAACTTTTCAAAGCAAGCGTGGGTCAGATTTTTTACTTTGATGATCGCAAAGTCACCTTGCCAGGTGACAATGTCCTAACGGATAAAAGCTCAGAGTTTGCATTTGAAGTCAGTACAAAACTTAACAAGAACACTAAGTTTTCAACGACTGCATTTTGGGATCCAAATACTTCGAAATGGGCATCTAACGAAGCACGTATAAATTATGCGGATGACAATAATAAAATCTTAAATTTAAATTACCAGCATATCTATGGTGAAGTTTCCGAACTTGATACTTCATTTTCATTACCGATCAATGAAAAATGGGGATTAGTTGGTAAATTAGACTATGATTTATCCAATGATCGTGTGTTAGAACAGCTTGCAGGTATCGAATATAAAGACTGTTGTTTAACCTCAAGATTGGTTGCACGACGCTACCTCACAACCGATAATACGAGTTACGATGATGCAGTGTTTTTTGAGTTTAATCTCAAAGGTCTTGGTGGCATTAGTACCGGTGTAAACACCATACTCAAGGAAAATATTTATGGATATGAATAAAACAGCAGCACGACTTAAACAAAAAACGATCACTGTAGCCTGGATAGCTACGGCGCTGCTAAGTTACTGTGTACCTGCTCATGCAGCTTCGCCACTAGACCGCGTTGTAGCCGTGGTTAACAAAGACGTGATTTTAGACAGCCAAGTACAGCAATTGGCTCGTCGCTTACAAGTATCTGGCTCTGAAGTAACCGATAACAACAAATTACTGCAGCAGGCATTAAACAACCTAATTTCAGAAAGACTGCAACTACAAGCTGCCAGTCGTGTGGGAATCACTCCAGATAAAGCAAGCATAGATAAAGCGGTTAATAGTGTCGCCGCCAGTAACAATCTTAGCTTGGAACAGTTCAAACAAGCATTGCAATCACGTGGAATTAATTATCAAGGTTTTCGTGAGACCATTACCTCACAGCTGATTATCAATAGCTTAAAACAACGCCGTTCGAATCAAGACTCAACCGTTTCGGATCAAGAAATCAATGATCTTATTACTGCAGAATCCAGGCAAATAACCGCAGATCGTAGCTACAAGATTCAAGACTTGATGATCCCAGCTCCCGCGAATGCTGATATTGCTAGTTATAACCAAGCAAAAAGAAATGCAGTTCAACTTAGAAAATTGGCGCTTGATAGCAAAGATTTTATGAAGGCCAAACTTTCCAATAGCAGTGCAACTGACTTAGGTTGGCAATCCTCTAATAACTTATCATTCGCCTTTTTAGCGGAGCTGGCGAAGCTTGAGCGAGGTCAGATATCGAGCATTGTCGAGGATGCCCGCGGTTTTCATATATTAAAACTTGTCGATCACAGGGGTGGAAAAGAAACAAAGTCGCAGCAGGTGAGAGTAAGGCATATTTTAATTTCATCTTCCCAACCTAATGCTCAAGCAAAAATTAGCTCCTTGAGACAACAAATTGTTGGTGGTGCTGATTTTGGTTTCATTGCAAAAGCAAACTCAGACGACACAGGTAGCGCGATTAACGCTGGAGATCTCGGCTGGAGCGATTCAAAGCGTTATGTCCCAGAATTCGCCAAAGCTGCGGAGACTTTACCCGTCAAAAGTTTAAGCCCCGTTATCAAAACCAAATTTGGCTATCATATTTTAGAAGTATTAGATCGTAGAGAAACTGATACTAGCCGTCGTGCCTTAGAACTTCAGGCTCGAAAACTCATTCAAACCAAGAAGCAAGAGCAGGACTATGATGCTTGGGTACAAGGCCTTCGTAGCAGTGCATTTATTGAGATTAAAGAACCCTAATGCTTCCCCGCCTCGCAATCTGTTGTGGTGAGCCCGCCGGCATCGGCTTAGATCTGTTACTCAAAATATCTGATCAAGCGATAAAAGCAAGCTGCGTAATTATCGCTGATGCAAATGCCATCAAGGAAAGAGCTTTACTGTTGGGAATTGACATAGAGTTAATTCCTTATAACGGGAGCTCACGGCAAGAAAGCATTGGTGCTGGTCAACTTCTGGTACTGGATATCAGCTGCAGTAAGCCCGTGGTCCCAGGACAAATAGACAAGGCCAATGCAGCTTATGTACTGGAAACGCTGAATAGGGCCTCTGAAGGCTGCTTGAGTGGCGAGTTTGATGCGATGGTTACCCTACCTCTTCACAAAGGTGTCATCAACGACTCAGGCATTGCATTTAGCGGGCATACTGAATACCTCGCTGAACTCACCAATGCTAAAATGCCCGTGATGATGCTCGCAGCTGATAAGTTCAGAGTCGCATTAGCAACGACTCATCTTCCTTTAAAAGATGTAAGTGCAGCTCTTTCCAAGCAATCTCTGATCGATGTCATTACTGTGTTAGATACTGATTTACGAACAAAATTTGGAATTAAAAAACCACGGATTTATGTTTGCGGTTTAAATCCTCACGCAGGAGAAGGCGGACATCTTGGGATGGAAGAAATCGAAACCATCACTCCAGTGATAGAAGCAATGAATGCTGAAGGAATGGATTTGGTTGGACCGCTTCCAGCGGATACTCTGTTCACAGAAAAGTATCTAAGTGATGCAGATGCCGTTTTAGCCATGTTTCATGATCAAGGACTGCCGGTATTGAAACATGCAAGCTTTGGACGTGCGATCAATATTACGCTTGGCCTTCCGATAATCAGAACCTCTGTTGACCATGGTACTGCACTAGATTTAGTTGGAAAGGGCACCGCTGATGAAGGTAGCTTTCTTGCTGCAATAAATACGGCAATTCAACTAAGTCACTCTCAAGTTGCAAATTCTTAACACTGCAAAACTAATTCCAAGCAGCACTCATTAATTTCAGAAAGGCAGTGTTCTAGCCATTTTATTTAGTGCTTTATCATGCCACTTGTAATTGGCATCGCAATCCCCCACTAAATTCCAAAATTTTGCCGAATGATTCATTTCCAATGTGTGGCAAAGTTCATGTATCAACACGTAGTCAACTAGGCTAGGTTCAAGAAAAAGCAACTTATAGTTTAGGTTTATGTTTTTACTTGAAGAGCAACTTCCCCAGCGCGTTTTCTGACCTCTGATCGTGACCCGGTTGTAATGAAAACCATGGAGCTCAGCCAGCGCTGCTAATCGGCGAGGGATGACCTGCTCTGCTTTTTGTTTAAGCCACTGCCCTAATGCTTTATGAAGTAAACTTGAGTCATCGACAGCACCTATGCATTTAATAGTTGAAGCGCCCTCATTGAAAACGTTAAGAGAGTTAAGATGATTGTCTGCTTGATACTCAATCGTCCAAGTTTCTTCGAGATAAGCCAGCTGTAATTCGCTGGGCTTATTGTTAACAGGACTTAACGCTTTTAATTTGCGCTCAACCCAGTCAGCTTGACTGAATACAAAGTCCTCAACTTGATTTAATGCCACGCCATTGGGAACCACAACACTCAGCTCGCCGTTGTTAGCGAGCTTAATCCGAAGGTAACGCGCACGTTTCGAATGAACCACTTCACACGGATAAGAGCTATCTTGTAACTGAAGAAGAATTTGTGCCAAAAATCTAACCTAACAGATCAATCATCATAAGTACGACGTGGCCACGAGTTCATAACAGAATGCACCAAGGTCGCCAGAGGAATAGCAAAGAACACTCCCCATACTCCCCAAAGGCCACCAAAAATCAGTACCGACATAATGATTGCTGCAGGGTGTAGGTTCACCATCTCAGAAAACAACAGGGGCACTAATAAATTTCCATCAAGAAACTGAATAACCCCATAGGCCATCAAAACATAGGCGGTTTCATAGCTATATCCCCATTGGAAATAAGCAACAATTGCGACGGGCAGAGTTACTGCAACCGCCCCCACATAAGGAATTAATACGGACACACCCACCGCGAATGACAATAGTAGTGCATAGTTGAGTCCAAAAATCAGGAATGTCGAATAGGAAATAACCCAAATAATCAGGATTTCCATAAATTTCCCACGAACATAACCCGTGATTTTCCCATTAACTTCCATCCAAACCGTGGCGACTAAGGCACGATCTCGAGGTAAGAAACTACGGAACCAAGACAAAATTAGATATTTATCCTTCAAAAAGAAGAAGACAAGCAGTGGAACCACCACTAAGTAAACCATAAAAGAAAACACATCGACTGCTGAAGCCAAAGAAAGGCTAACGAATTTTTGTGAAGATGCAGTGATATTGCTCTTAATACTCGCCATTATTTCACCAATAAACTCTTGTGAAATAATATTTGGATACTTCTCAGGAAGCATCATGATCAAGCTTTGCCCTTCGGATAACATCCTAGGAATCTCAAGCATGAACTGAGTAGTTTGTTTAAACATTAATGGCGCAAGAATAAACATTACTATTAATAAAAATAGCATAAATAAGCTGAAAGTAAGCACCATTGCCACAAACTGAGGCACTTTGAATCTTCTAAGAAACAGAACCGCACCGTCTAACAAATAGGCGATAATCACGGCAGCAAAAAGAGGCGCGAGTAAATTTCCTGCAAAATATACCACCCCAAATCCAAGCAAAAGCAAAAATGCTAGGATAGCCACCTGTGGATCTGAAAAGTGGCGTGTATACCAATCATTGATCAGTTTAATCATTATTTGTCATTCTGAAAGTTTTCGTAAGATTGCCTGAACAGCAACTCAAGCTCATCGATCACACTTATAGCAGCCCTGCCTTTTAAAATGTGATCACTCATTAGTGCGGAACAACGGTGAAGTAGTTCCGTATCTTGTAACATTGGATAGGATAAAGATAGCCGTTTTATGGCTTTAGGTACACTCTCATCTTTCGGGCGAGCCAAAATTTCTGGTATTTGGTTAGTTTCGGCGGCGGTAGCGCTTGATTCACCCTTAACAGCTAGAAACTCCGCATATGAAAGCAGAGACTTTTGATCAAGTTCTGAGAGATTGTTATAAAAAGAGAGTAGGAGTTTTTGATCACTATTTAGATTGGCACCCATACTATTCTCGATAAATCGTTGAAACATCTGTGATGTTAACAATCTACATCGAAAGTATGGGCGCTGTCACTTAGCCTATCGTCTAGTTACGAATTAGTGGCTTTCCGGATTGACAATAACTACGTGCAAAATCTAACAATTCATCCATTGCCTTAACCTTGAACTTTTGACGTTGTCTGACAAAAGAAAACTCTCGACGTAATGGTGGATTTAGCGGTATCGCCAGAAGTGAACCGAGTTTGAGTTCTTTGGCAATACTGACACTAGATAAGATCGACACACCCATTCCTGCCTCGATAGCACCTTTTATCGACTCAGGGCTACCAAGTTCTAAGCATGACTTGAGTAAGTTTCGTTCCATCCCTGATTCTTGCAAGTAATCAGTGATCACCTCACGTGTTCCAGACCCTGGTTCACGGCAAATAAAAGGATACTCTAGCACCGTCTTTAAAGACAAAGATGAAGTCTCATCTAGTTTGCCCAACAACTCATGATTGGGTGGTACCACGACAACCAAATCATCATTACGGCAAACCTCGACCAACAGATTCTTATTTGCGACGGGTCCTTCCACCACACCTAAGTCAATCACATTGTTCTCAATCATTGATACGATGCCTTCAGTATTAGACACGCGTAGCCGCAGACGAATTTCTGGATTCTCTTCGTTATAATCTCCCAGTAATGCGGGAAGCATGTACTCAGCAATCGTGGTGCTCGCGCCAATGGTCAATGAGCCATTGAAGTTTCCGGTCATTTCACGAATTGCGTTTTCCATTTCTGAATATTGCTCAAATATGCGTTCAGCATACTCGAACACCAAATGTCCGGCATCGGTCAAACTGACCTTATTATGAGCTCGATCAAACAATCGTGTATCGAACTGCTCTTCTAATTGACGTATTTGGAACGTCACGGCCGGTTGTGTCATGTGCAGTACTTCAGCTGCTTTAGTGAAACTCAGCATCCTTGCAACCGCATGAAACACTTGAAGTCTTCTGTCAGACATATGACTTACAATCTCCTTTTGCTTGTCATTTAAACGATAGTTGAACAATCGTTTATTTGGTATCACTACAACGGCTTGCAGTAATCTCGGGGGTTAGGACTCACTATTTGGGGGAAATAATCAGTCGAACAATCAAACTTATGATTTTTTTTAAGTTTTACAGCTTATTCTGGTTTAGTCCAGTTAATTCCCTGCTCTCTTGAGGGGATATTAATTTATACAAAAAATGTACACTAAAAAATATCAAAATGGTATTACAAATCAGTTAAGTTGTATTATTTATCACCTATTTAGCGCAAAAAACATAAGTAACTTCCCACGTACATGGAAATGCACCATCTGTTAAACGAAATGACTCAAACGCTCTCTCAAATGCCTCAAAACGTTGCTTCCCTGTCAGTCCTTTAAATCGTTCATTGCTTGCATTGCTTGCCCCTATTCCTTTCATCTCAAGAAGCATTTCTCTAACACTGCTGTAATTAATCACAATCGTTTCAGAAATAACACTAATGTTTGAATACCCTGCTGCACTAGCGATTCGCTCGAATGAGTCCAATGACTGGAAATTGCTACTGTGCACCGATTGATCAACAGCCTCCCAGCTTGCTTTAACTTCTTTAAGCGTTCCCTCACTTAAACTGCTAAAAGCCAATATCCCTTCTGAAGAAAGTGATCGCTGGATATCCAGAAGTGTTTTCTCCAAATTATTTGCCCACTGCAGCATTAAACTGGAAACAATTAGATCAAATGCCGCTTCTTTAAACGGTAGCTGTTCAGCATCTGCGCATACCGATAAGGCTCTTAAACCTTGCTTGCTCAAACGCTGTTCGGTTTGAACTAGCATCTGCTTGGAAAAGTCCAAAGCTGTGATATCAGCATCTGGGTAACGAAGTTGCATTGCCTCTGCTACTTGGCCCGTTCCACAACCTAAGTCTAAGATCAAATGCGGTGCCAAACCCTGAGCAAAACCCTCTAAATGCCTTAACAAGTTAGTTGCGACCATTTGTTGAAGCTGGGCATTTTGATCGTAATGGACTGCTGCACGATCAAAGCTGCGCCTAGATTTGTTCTTATCAAATACTGACAATGTTAATTCTCGTAGTGTGTTTTGGTGCGACCTTCCGCCGCGGATTCTGCCACGAACAGTTCACCAATGAAACGAAAAAATCTCACCTCTAAAGTATCAAAATCACCAGATTCAATCGATACGAATTAGTTCTGTTAAAACAGCGTTATTAACGACTCTAGCAATGCTTAATAACTTCGCACACACATAGCAATCCCATTGAATTTATTAAAATTTATCGTTCATAACTGTTTACACTTTGGTAGTATGTGTGGATGAATATTATATTACCCATTTTAGTAGTCATTGCCGCGTATTTATTCGGTTCGATTTCTACTGCAATCATCGCTTCAAAGCTTTTCAATTTTCCAGATCCCAGAACAAATGGCTCAGAGAATCCTGGAACGACTAATGTTTTAAGACTGGGTGGAAAAATACCTGCAGCCTTTACTTTGTTAGGGGACATGCTCAAAGGCCTACTTCCTATTGTTATAGCCAAAGCTGTAGGTTTGGATGATTTTTGGATAGTCTGCGTGGCAATCGCCTCATGTCTTGGACATATCTTCCCAATGTTTTATGGGTTCAAAGGGGGTAAAGGCGTTGCCACAGCAATGGGCGTGTTTTTAGCAATCAACCCTATCATTGGCTTAGCAGTACTAGCGACGTGGCTATCTGCAGCCTTTGCTTTTAATATGTCTTCGGTGGCTGCGATGATAGCAACACTGTTTGCACCCTTTTACTTTTATCTAATCACAGGTTCTGGTGCATACGGCTTTGGTTTGCTAATTATCACTGCGCTCATTTATTGGAAGCACATTCCAAACATACAAAGACTGTTAATGGGTATTGAAAGTACAATATTGAAAGATAAATAAGCACATCGTCATACGACAGTATTGAGAAGTTACCTTAACAAACCTTAATTACTCATCATTAGGATCTCTGATCTATACTGCAACTATGCATATGTTACTTATAGAAGACGATACACAAACGGCTAGTTTCATTCAAAAAGGATTAGCAGAATCTGGGCACGTTGCTGATCATGCGGATAACGGTGAGGACGGTTATCACATGGCATTAACGGGGCAATATGATGTGCTCATCATAGATCGGATGCTTCCAAAGAAAAGTGGACTAGAAGTCATTAAAGATCTCCGTGAGCAAAAAATTAAAACACCTGTTTTAATTCTAAGCGCGTTAGGTGATGTCGATGATCGAGTTGAAGGACTCAGAGCGGGTGGCGACGATTACTTAGTCAAGCCTTATGCTTTTAGTGAACTTCTTGCAAGACTTCAAGCATTGGTTAGACGTGCAAGTCCGGCACAAGAACTTACCTTGTTACGAGTCCACGATTTACAGATGGATCTAATTAAGCACTCTGTTACACGCGCTGGACAAGTCATTCATTTACAGCCTCGAGAGTTCACCTTGCTTGAATATCTCATGCGCCATGCTGACGAAGTGGTCACGCGGACGATGTTGCTGGAGAACGTGTGGGATTATCACTTTGATCCACAGACTAACGTCATTGATGTTCACATCAGCCGATTAAGAAGCAAAATTGATCGCGACTTCACACCTCCGTTATTACACACTGTAAGAGGCGCTGGATACTCGCTACATGCGTCTTAAGTTAGTCAATACCTCTGCATTTAGACTCTCTCTAATTTATGCTTTGGTTTTTAGCCTAATCAGCGCAGGTGGTTTTAGCTTCATCTATTGGAAATCGGCGAATGAAATTCGAGCGCAAACTGATTCTCAATTAAGAGCTGAAACCACTAATCTGCTTGGCTTATATCAAAATGGGCAAATTTCTGCGCTGACCCAAGAGATGAATCAGTTAAATACTGATGGACGCTCAAAATTCTTTTTATACGCTTTGCTTAACCGCTCACAGCGCGACCTCATCAAAGAAATCGGGCCGGATAAAGAACTTAAAGTGGGCGATAGCATTTTTGCCACACTGCCACTTAAATCAGTCATTACAGTTCCTGAGGCTGATAAGAGCCAGCTAAACTCGAGCGACAAAGCTCAGCTTAATCAAGATGCAAGAGTCTTACTCACCCTACTTCCTGATGGCTATCAGATTATGGTTGGGTCCGATCTCTATGAGCGTCAGGCACTACTGAAACGAATTCTCAATGTCATAATCAGTTTGGTTCTTGTGGTGTTCACCCTAGCATTGTTTGTCGGCGCTCTAATCGGCTATGGCGTACTTAGAAGAATCAATAAAGTCCGTCAGACAGCGGTTGAAATTGTTCAAGGGGATCTTAGCCAGCGCATGCAGGTTACTGATAAAAATGACGAATTTGATCGTTTAAATTTGGTGGTCAACACCATGCTGTCGCGAATCGAACAGCTTATGCAAACGATGCACCAAGTGACGGATAATCTTGCTCATGACCTTCGCAACCCTCTCAATAGATTGCGAAATAGACTGGAAGTGTCATTAATTCAAAACCTCGACAGAGAGGGATATCAAAAAGTACAGCAAGAGTCTATTCAAGATATTGACGCCATCATCCTTACCTTCAATTCTTTGCTAAACATCGCACAGGCAGAATCTGGAAAACATGATCAAGACTGGGTGCCTATTGATTTAAAGCCATTCCTTGAAGAGCTCTCTGAGCTTTACTCTATTGCTGCAGAAGAAGCGGGAATTGCTTTTAATTGCAATGTCGAAGGAAGCTTTTTAGTTTTAGCAGAAAATCAGCTGATGGCGCAAACTTTTACCAACCTGCTAGATAATGCAATAAAGTTTACACCTAAAGGTGGACAGATTGATATCAACACTCACTTTACGGATAACGCTGCAATCATCGAAATATCTGATACGGGACCCGGTGTTCCTGAA
>CALHTA010000016.1 GCA_938038645.1 uncultured Thiotrichaceae bacterium | reverse complement strand
GCCCGACGGTTTTGAGAAAGCACGAGCGGCCTGTCAGCGTTCTATCTTTGAACAAGATAAAGAAAAAGCCGTGCCGATTGTAGCGTTAGAGTTCCTAGGCAATCTTGAAGCACGTCAAGCACAGGCCTTGTCTGAAAAAGCCGGGGAGTTGCTGCCTGAACTGCATAAAGTTCGCCTATCTGACAAATCTGATGATGATAAGAAAGCACTGATGGAGCCTCTTCAAGAGCAGCGTGATCAGTATTTTGATGAAGCCACAGAGCTTGCGGACAGTGCCATCAAGCGTTTTAGAGGGTTACTAGATATCACCCACAAGATGCATAAAGTGTTAACGGGAGGTGAGGGTGACGTCGTGTGTGCCACAAACACCGAGCGTTTTGCATTGCTTGGAAGTGCCCTCAAGCGAAAAGCCATCGTTATGTGTCATATGAACGAAAAATGGGCCGATATTCGTGAAGTGCTTGAAGAAAGTGCGGAGGCTTATAAAGAAGCTGAAGGGGTATCTTTTGACTTTAGCTTTGACCCTTATGCCAGTATTAATCACATGCAGCTTGCGGGAGTTCTAGGCGAGTCTGTTGCGAACTCACAGCAACTTATTGAGAAATGCCAAGAGTCGGCACGACGTAATTTCAATAAAACTTTGGATTTCTTCCCCGCAGTTATGGTGGCCGACGCAGAAATTGCGGCCTACTTGTTGGCACCGATAGAGGAGTCAACTGATGAAGAAGCATTGAGCGTGAACGAACAGGTCGCCATTTTAGTCGAGTACTTCGAAAGTTCGGTAAAAGATGTTCCTAGGACCAGTCGACAGTTCCATACTGTGGTCCAGCAGTTGTTATGTTTGGCAGGCTTTTTGAAAAAACGTGCAGAACCGAAACGTGGCGAAAGGAAAAAAGATAAGGATTTAAAGTTATTAGTAATGGAAAAATCAATAGTGTTGGATGCTGTTGCAACGGAGCTAAGTAAGCTCTAATTTTGATAAAAATACAGGGAGCCAGTGAAATGTCTGAGCAAAAACGACAGGATAAGATCAACCAAGCTTTGCAGAGTTTCAAAGATGATTCTGTAAGCTTTATGAATCAATTGCCAGGAAAGTGTGATGCCTTTGGCAATGAAGTCACGGGCGACAGCTTATTTTCAGAAGAAGATATAGCCAGCAAAGACTTTATTACGATTCGTGATGGTTTTCGAGGGGCCTTGGAAGCAGGGCAAGATGAGGCGACCCGTGCCGCTTTTCAGTCAAATGATTTGGCCCAGAACGTAGTCGACACCTTCACCTACTCTCAGCTTGAAGATATGGAAACGGCAGGTCTAACATCGGCTTCGTTGTCAGAATCTCCTTGGTCGGATGATTATTGGGCGATGTACTCCGGTATTTTAGGTAAACGCTATGGCGACCCCGATTTTCCGGTGGTAAAAGACCCTTCTAATAAGGATTGGAAGCAGCAGTATGATTACGTTCAAGCAAGGCCCGCATCCGGTATTTTGGCGAGTAACGATGATCAAAAAATTGATCAGCTGTCGCCTTCTGAAAAATATGATGCATTGATTGGTGACGACGCTGGAAACTTAACTCGCATCATGTGGGAAGAGGGCAAGTCTTACTACGATCAGTATGGCAAAGTAGAAACTTGGATGGGGATTTGTCACGGCTGGGCCCCAGCGGCTTATATGTTGGGACGACCACAAAAGACAATTGTTTTGAAAGCGGCTGATGGCAGGGATATTAAATTCTACCCTTCAGATATTAAGTCTTTAGCAACGTTGTTATGGGCTAATCGTATGCCTCCAACACGCTTTATTGGCGGGCGCTGTAATGAAAAAGAGCCTGCTCAAGATGAAAACGGCCGAGTAACGTCGCAGGAAGGTTTTGATACTAACCCAGGTACTTGGCATCAATCGGTTGTAAACCAAATTGGTGTCTCTAAACGTAGTTTGGTTCTTGATGTAACGTTTGATTATGAAGTCTGGAATCAGCCGATTCACGCTTACTCGTATCGCTACTTTAATCCGCAAACTTACACTTATGCGAATAGCTTAGAAGAAGCAAAGGTGTCTAAGGCTGAGTTTACGGCTGACCGTTTTGCTGCGTACCGAAGTTCAAAGGCCGTTGATTTTGTGGGTGTGCATATGGAGCTTTCATATGTGATCGAGACTGACCCAACGCAGCGTGAAACGGATACGCCCGAAGAAGATTTGATTCGCAAAGTTGATTATTATTATGACCTTGAGATTAAAGCTAACAACTGGATTGTCGGCGGTGAGTGGTACATCAACACGCATCCTGATTTTTTATGGACTCCATCAGAACAAGCTCGTGCTGTGACAAGTTATGATCGTATGGTGAGTGGCGGTTGGGATGAATCTGAAGCGTTACCCAACAGTTGGAGAGTTGCGGCAAAGCAAGCGGCTATTTCTGAAAGAGCACCACTCGCGTCAATTGTTGAAGAGATGATTAAGCGCTCACGGGCATGATTGCAGTTTGCGTGATGGTTAGGTTTCCCTAGACTGGATTAAGCGAATAGGCCAAACTAAACGCCATGGCAAAAACCTCAGTTACTTCCATTGATGTCGCACGGCTAGCAAATGTCTC
>CALHTA010000015.1 GCA_938038645.1 uncultured Thiotrichaceae bacterium | reverse complement strand
GAGTGGTCCCGGGGCTGGTTGTTTACGGGGTTCCCTTGGCTGTATGTCGGCCATTCTCAAATAGATACGTGGTTTGCACACTTTGCCCCAGTCGGCGGAAGCTTAATGGTTAGTTGGGCGGTAGCGATTATTTCAGGTGCACTCGTTCTTATTTTCACACAGCAGAACACTGGCTCAGTATCACGACTTAACCGTATGGCAGGCATTTGTGTTATCACGCTTTTAGTAGGCACTGCATGGTTGTTATCTGACAAGGATTGGGTTAAGTCCGAGGGTGAAACACTCAAGGTCAGTTTGTTACAGGGAAATATTGCTCAGGAGAAAAAGTGGCTACCTGAGACCAGAGTCTCGTCGGTAGAACGGTATATGGCGATGACAAGGGAAAATTGGGATAGTGATTTGATTGTTTGGCCCGAAACCGCTATTCCAGGCCGCTTTGCTGACTTTAAAGATTTTGTGCTAAGTCCGATGCAACAAGAGGCACTTGTTAATAATACGAATCTTTTGATCGGCGGTTTTCGTGAAACAGGCAATGGTCAAGTAGAAAACAGTACCTTAGTATTAGGCAAGGGGGCGAGTGCGGTTGATTTCTATTCTAAGCGGCATCTGGTCCCTCTCGGTGAATATATTCCTGTGTTGGAATACTTTCGCTGGCTGGATAAATGGATCAATATTCCTTTCAATAACCTGTCCCAAGGGACGGACGATGGGCTCTTACCCATTGGAAAGCATCAAGCCCAAATCAGTATTTGCTATGAAGATGCTTTTGGTGAGGAGATTATTGATGACCTACCTGAAGCGGATTACTTAGTTAATGTGACTAATGACGGGTGGTTTAGCAACACCTTTCAACCCTATCAGCATATGCAAATTGCTCGTTTTCGCGCACTGGAAGCTGGCCGCTACCTGTTGCGGGCAACCAATACAGGACTGTCAGGAATTATTGATCATAACGGCAAGATTCTGCAGACCATACCCGCTTATGAAAAAGGTGTTGTTAAAGGCACAATAAGCATACTTTCTGGAACAACGCCCTATGTGAAGTATGGGAATTACTTGGTAGTGCTGTCATCTTTGTTAATTCTTATGATAGTACTTGTATTCATGAGGAAAGCTTCTTCTCGTTAAACGGGCATGGCAAACCACTAGCAGTGTCCGAGCAAATTAAAAAGCCAATTGCTGGTTAGGCAACTGGCTCTCATTTAATACTACCATTGGTGCGATGCTACTAGTGAAGTGATCGCTTACTTCACAATTTCAAGCAACTCCACATCAAATAACAACGCTGTGTCTGGTCCAATTTTAGAACCACTGCCGCGCTTACCGTAGGCAAGCTCTGAAGGAATCGCTAGCTCGAACTTATCACCAACATTCATTAACTGAAGCGCCTCAATCCAACCTTTGATGACGCCTGTGACTGGGAAAGTCGCCGGAGTACCACGCTTGTACGAGCTATCAAACTCAGTACCATCGATTAGAGTACCCTTATAGTGTACTTTTACCTTATCTCCAGCTGTTGGAATCTCGCCCTTACCCTTAGTCACTTCTTTGTACTGTAGGCCGCTTTTGGTCACAACCACGCCTTCTTTCTTGGCGTTGGCTTCTAGATAATCTTTGCCAGCCTTCACGTTCAACGCCGACAGTTCGGCTGCTTTTTTTGCCTGCTTTGCAGCGCTGCGCTTTTGAACTTCCGTAATCGACTTACGTTTGTCTTCATCTGAAAGTGAATGGGTTTTACCTTCCATTACCTCATCAACGGCTAGTTTGAACGCATCGAAGTCAAATTTTATATCATCACGCTTAAACTGAGACGCCAGATTACTGCCCATAATGTAGCTCAAACGCTGATCAAGTGTCTCTAGGGGCGCAGCCGCCATGGCAGTAGATAACACGGTAGTTAGTGTTATCGCAGTAACGAAAGGAATTAATTTCATTGGAATATCCTCGATATTATAGTTGATAAATTAATAGGTATTTTTTACGGTTAGTTTCTTGTCATTGAGTAAACCGTATTCTTCAGTGAGCATGATCTTTTTCGTGATGATGATCGCTCATTAGTTTACATTGACGGTCTTCTTCTGCTTTGCGCTCAGCGAGTGCTTGCGTCAATATCTGATAGGCTGATGATAAAAATAAACCCGCCATGATGCCTGCCACAGCAAGGTCTGGCCACACGGTTGCGGTTCCCCATACACCGAGTGCTGCAAACATAACGGCAACATTACCGATTGCGTCATTACGAGAGCACAACCAGACTGAGCGCACATTGGCATCGCCGTCTTTGTATTTCATCAGAATTAACACACTGGCTAAGTTGGCCAAGAGTGCTAAAAAGCCAATTGCACCCATAATTTCGGCGGTCGGAACGTCTGCATAAAACACGCGATAGAGCGTTGATCCGAATACCCACAACCCCACTAGCACTAGGCTGACACCTTTAAACAAAGCGGCATTAGTCCGCGCTTGAATCGATGCCCCAATGACGGCCAGCGAAATACCATAAGTGAGTGCATCACCCAAAAAGTCTAATGCATCTGCCTGTAATGCTTGTGACTGGGCTAAGCGACCTGCACCCATTTCTACAAAAAACATGATTGCGTTAATCGCAATAACAATCCATAGCCGACGTTTATAGTCGTCAGATACACCATCAAACTTGGCATCGTGCCCACAACATCCAGACATAACCTACCCTCTTTTATGTTTGTGAGGTCTTAGTCTACTTTCTCTAGTCACTAGAGCTTCAAGGGTTATTTTAATCAGGCGCTTGTTGACAACTTGAAAGAAAATACACACTATTCATTTTATGAAACGTTACTTCCTTATTTTTCTATTACTCTTTTCTTTCAATGCAAATGTCATTGCAGGATCGGTAATGGGGTTAGACATGTCCGCAATGGCGGCTAGCATGGCGGAAGAAACGACCGTACAGCAAGAGCACCTGCCCGACAACGGTCACCATACAGAAACGGTAAGTATGTCGTCAGAGCACGGCCAATTACAAAACTCAGCGATTGATAGTTGCGATGAACATCACAACTGTAGCGTCAACTGTAGTTCAGCTGCATTAATGATGGATACTGCCGCTTTCAACATCTCTCACCGTTCCACCTTCGAATCGGCTTATTGTTTATGGCACGCCCCTAGTACCTACTCTCCCCTGTTAAGACCCCCCACGTTCACCTAAATCTTGTAAGCACGTCACGTTTACTTAAAAAACGTGTTCTGGTTGCTTAAACTCAAGTTATCCCTGAATTCATTTCGCTT
>CALHTA010000014.1 GCA_938038645.1 uncultured Thiotrichaceae bacterium | reverse complement strand
CTGCATCCTCCAGTCGGTATTCCGAACTATCTAACGCTTGGTTAAGCGTGAGGTTTTCCTTTTGACTCGTGTGATGTTTTCGTAACCGCTTCGACGTGTGTGAGCCAGGAATTACCTGTAAGCAACCATTTTCAGCCGTCGCTTTATCTAAAGCTATCCAAACCGTGCAAGTCGCTAATGGCCTGATTGGCCAGTATTCACCATCTTGATGCCAAGGCGTTGCATGCCCTCCATTAGCAGGTTTCGCAAAGAAGCTAGCATTCCAAAGCGCAAAATCTGGACCGATCAGTTGCTCAACCATCCTTAAAATGTCGGGGTTTCTTGCGTACTCTAGAAAGCCACGGTCATAGGCGAGCAGTGATGGACAATAATTATAAAATTGAGGGTGTTTGATTAGGAGCTTACTGTGACGATCTCTTATTTCCTCTACTGTGCTAAGTGGTAAGCGAAAGTCAGGGGTTACATAACCGTCAGCGTGATAGGTATTGATTGCTTCAGTGCTTAACACGGCTTTTCTCCAAGATCTTAGACAATACTATAAACATTATAGCGAACTTTATTTCAATACAATCGGTACGCTACACGCCAAAAAACCCATATCAATTAAGATATAAAACAATATAAAAAGATATTTTATTAAAAAATATTTCACTAAAATTAGTACAATTAAAAATCACCAAATAATTATTAATCATTTAATAACAATAACTTAGCAAAAATTTAAACTAGGTTTTTCAAACTTTGGCACGCCCTTTGCAATTTCATTTCTGAACGACAAGATTAATCAGACCAGAGATGGAGGTCAGCATGAACACGGCAGCAGCCAAGCAAACAATAAAGCAATGCTTTCAGACCTTAACTGATGAGCAACTGCAACAATATCATTTAAATCACGACTACTTTACTGGGCGGCCATTGGCAAAGCCTCAGGTTGCGCGAAGCTATAACGAAGCAATGGATGCTTCGACGCTTAAAAAACAGCGAAACCTGAACAGCCTTAACGATGTGTTATATCCAACACCTACGCTAGGAAGTGCGCTAGCGGAGTCGTTTGCTGCATTAAAGATTAGTACGAAAGCTCCAGAAACAGCTGAGGCAATGCCGCTAGAAAAGCCATCAGAAGATCTATTGAATCGGGCTAAACAGTGGTTTGAAAGGTACTCAGCAGACGGGCTTGAGTCGTTGCTGCCTGCGCAAGCAAATCAGCTTAGTGACGCGAATATTGCTGTCATCAAGCGTGCTTTTTCACGCAATACGATTCTGATTCAAAACGTGTGCATGCTGTCACCTTTTTGGATCCGTAGCCCACAGGAGTGGCAGGCTAAATGCGGTACTGATTTACTAGAGCACTTATTCGTTGAATACGAAGCGCCTGCTTTTCTAAAGGCTTGCTGGTCGAATGTGGCGGATGAAGAAAGTGTGCGCTGGTTACTTTGCTATATATTGTACGCGCAAGGTGGAAGCCTGAAGATGCTAGCTAGCTACTTTGGATGGACAAGTATGAGCAACAAGCTGTGGCATCAGTTATTCACTAGCCCAGCCGATGCTGCTCCTTTACATGCCGTGCTTTATGCTGAGTTTAAACGCCTCGGCGGATGGGATGAGGACTTTGCTTGCTTGATGGCGAACGAATCTTATGTGATTGATTTGCTAGACCCTGTTTCAGAGGAAGGTCGTGACTTTTGGTACGACACTTGCCGCTGGACCATCAGTAAGCAGTTTGATTTAGATTCTGAAGCGCATCGCAAAGTCCTTTGGTGGGCGCGTCATCAGCAGACTGAGCATGCACGAAATGGCGAGAGCTATCGTTTGCAAGGTCGCAGCCAAAACAAGGTAATGGAAAGCATTGCCGAGTACGAACGCGAGCAGTTTCTTATTCAGCAGGCTCGTGCGCGAATGGCAGAACGTGCACGTCAGGTATCGATGGCAAGAAACGAAGAAAATGATCGCTTACGCCAGCAGAACCTTGAGGAGCAAGCAGCTCGTCGAGCAATGCATAATGTTTATTACTACGGTGATTATGATGAGGTTGATGCTACTTGGAAAAGCCGCAACTGGGATTGGACAACCATGTCCAACGGTAAGTCATGGCGTTTTGTTGAGCTGACTTCTAGCCAGGCACTTCGAACTGAAGGTCAGGAAATGGAGCACTGCGTGGGTAGCTACTCTATGGCTTGCGTAGACGGTCATGCTGCTATTTTTTCATTGCGTGATAAAGATGGAAGAAGAGCAACAATAGAAGTTGATCCGTTGACTAAGTATCTTATTCAGGTACAAGGACGTCAAAACGCTGAGCAGGGTAAAGCTGTTCAGTCAATAGTCAATATATGGCTGGAGCGGGTTGTTAAAGGATAAGCTCAGCTTCTTTAAACTCGCCAATTTTATGTTTCAGAACATGAAATTGGCGAGTATTAACAAAATAACAGGAAATAATAATGAACGAAAAACAACAAAAACGGATTGGTAAATTTATCAGCCTGATACTACGACACGAGCCGCAGAAAATTGGCTTAACACTCGACGATGCCGGCTGGGCGAACGTTAATGAGCTACTCGCTGGCCTAAAAAGTAAAAACCACGAAATCAGCTTTGACCAACTTAAACAGCTAGTCGCATCAAACGACAAGCAACGCTATAGCTTTAATGAGGATCAAACCCACATTCGCGCTAATCAGGGGCATTCACTAAATTTGGATTTACAGCTGGAAGCGCAGGAACCACCGGAGATGCTCTATCACGGAACGGCAACCCGCTTTTTAGATTCAATAAATGAAAAAGGACTCGTTAAAGGCAGTCGGCACCATGTGCACCTGTCATCAAATGAAAGCACCGCCCACCAGGTTGGAAGCAGGCACGGTAAACCGGTAGTGCTTAAAATTGCTTCTGGTAAAATGTACAAGAATGGCTATGTGTTTTATTGCTCGGAGAATCTCGTTTGGCTGACAGACAAGGTGCCTACCGAGTTTATATCTTACTGAAACTTTCCCAAATCAGGGATAAACCGTCGAATAAGTGTTAACTTCCTTACCCGCTAACAACGGCTGAATCGCCAAATCAAACGTTTTAAAGTGATCTGTAGCTAAGTGCAATTGGAAGGCTTCTGCATCCTCATAAATCTCATAAAGAAATACTTCATTAGGCTTCTCTGCGTTAGTACAGACATCAAAACGATGACATGCCTCCTCCAGCTTTAAAGAGTTTTGCGCCTGCTTTTGCATCAGTGGCATGAACTCTTCAGCCATCCCTGCTTTAATTTGAAACGTCACACAAACAGCATACATCGATATTCTCTCCTGTAG
>CALHTA010000013.1 GCA_938038645.1 uncultured Thiotrichaceae bacterium | reverse complement strand
AGCGCGAATAATACGTTTGATGATAAATTACGTCAAGCATATTTTTCCATTTTAGCGCATGATATTTTTCATTGGTTTTTATTACCCAAATATAGGCTTTTGAAATTTATTGCAATGTAGGTAACATGCACCTCGTTTATTCGTTTTCCAGAGAAAATCCATGTCACATATGCAGTTTGAATTACTCAAAACCAACGGGCAAAGTCGACGTGGTCGCTTAAGCTTCCCGAGAGGAAAGGTTGAAACCCCGGCCTTCATGCCCGTGGGGACCTATGGCACTGTGAAAGCAATGACTCCTGAGCAACTCAAAGGCATAGGGGCCGAGATCATTCTAGGCAATACATTTCATCTAATGCTTAGACCAGGTACAGAAGTGATTAGTGCCCATGGTGATTTACATGACTTTATGAATTGGGATAAGCCAATTCTTACTGATTCTGGTGGCTTCCAAGTATTCTCTTTGGCAAAAATGAGAAAAATCACTGAAGAAGGTGCCCACTTCCGGTCACCAATCAATGGTGACAAAGTACTCTTAACGCCAGAGTACTCAATGCAAATCCAGAAAGCGCTAGGCTCTGATATCGTTATGATTTTCGATGAGTGCACTCCCTACCCTGCTACCTATGATGAAGCAAACTATTCAATGTCTTTATCTCTACGCTGGGCCAAGCGCAGTAAACAAGCCCACCAAGGAAACCCTTCCTCTTTATTTGGCATCGTACAAGGCGGCATGCATGATGAACTAAGGCAGATTTCAGCTCAGGGCCTTATTGATATCGGCTTTGATGGCTATGCCATAGGAGGCCTTTCTGTCGGCGAGCCCATGGATGAAAGAAACCAAGTACTTGAAGCAACCACACCTCACCTACCAACCGAAAAGCCCCGCTACCTTATGGGTGTCGGCAAGCCGGAGGACATCATTGAATCGGTAAAACGAGGTGTTGATATGTTTGATTGCGTAATCCCTACCCGCAATGCACGCAACGGTTTTCTATTCACTCGATTCGGGACTTTAAAGATACGCAACCAAAAGCATCAATTTGATACACGCCCTATCGACGAGAACTGCCAGTGCTACACCTGTCAGAACTACTCCAGGTCATACCTTCGCCATTTAGATAAGTGCAAGGAAATGCTCGGCTCTCACCTCAACACCATACACAACCTTTTTTACTATCAAGAATTAATGCAAGGGATACGCAAAGCATTAGACGAGGATTGCTTTGAAGAATTTTGCAAGGAATTCTATGCACTCAGAGATCAAGCTGACGAAATTTAAATACACCCAAACACTGAATGCAAACTTCTTTTCTAACTGGTTCTAGCACGATCTAAAACAAAAAAAGGCCGCTCAATTGAGCGGCCTTTTTTAACACTAACTTAAGCTAGTCAATAGACTTACATAATGCCCATTTTTTCTAGCATCTGGATAGTTAGACCACCTGTAGGAAGGTCGTTATCTTTTTGGTAGCTTTCAACTGAACTCAACGTGCCACGACCAATGCTTCCATCGATAGGACCATTGTAGTAACCAGCGTCTTTAAGAACTTGTTGAATTTTCTTGTTGGTGTCGCGAGTCATGTTAGTTTCACAAAGAACACGCTGCCACTCTAAACGCTCGCTAGACTTCTTTACTCTTGTTTCAATAGTATTGAAAACCGCTGGAATAACGGTACGACGCTCTTCAGCATCACTAGAAACAGTTTGAACCTTAACCGTCTTATAAACCGCTGGGACAACTTCTTCTTTAATCGAAGCAGGAACATCTACAACTTGCTTCTTAACGCTAGCAAACTTAGCTGGAATTGCCTTTAGGCAAATAGTATTACCCGTAGGTGTTCCATCACCTGCTACATCAGCACTTCTCCAAACAAATGCTGCATCAGCTTCTTTAGTTGTCACTTCGACAGTATCAAACTGTGCTGGTAGCTTTACACGATCAGCAGCTGAATCACTTACTAAACGACTAACTGGAACTACTTCAGACTCAGCTGGAATCTCAACTTCTTGAACCGCTGAAGGAGACTTTAGAACAGTTTTCTTAATTGTTTTGTATTTAGCAGGGATCTGAACTAAACACATGATATCGCCTGTTGAATTATCGATGCGAGTAATTGGACCCGTACCTTTCTTCCAAACTGCTTTAGCAGGCTCAACCATTACCTGCTCTTCGATAACTTCGTATTCAGCTTCAACTAGTAATTTATTTTTAGCTGATGCCTTAACCATGACAGTTTCTTCAGCTTGTTCAAACTGAGCTTCTGTAATGTTAATTTCTTCAGCTTCTTCTTTAATGAGAACTTCTTTCTCATTAGTGACGAACTTAGCTGGAAGATAGTGCTCAGTAAAGCACTGCTCTGGCTGTGCAGCGCTAATGTCTACACCACTTGTTGTAGCAGCAGCCAACAACGCTGGGCTTGCTGGAATACCACGACGTCCTAAGCTTGTAACCCACTCAGTTCTTGCTGGGGAGATTTCAACTTCCTCAGTCACAGTACGATAGGTTGCTGGAACTGCAACCAGCTTTGTAGATGCTTCTTTAACAAGCACTTCTTTTTCTAAAACATCGTAGGTAGCAGGAATGATTTCGACCGTGCTAGTCTCTGGCTTAACCATAACTTCTTCAGTTACAGCCTCAAATACTGCAGGAACGATTACTTTTGAATAACACTCACCAGGCTTAGCATCTGGTAAAGTATCGGTTGCATCAACTCGATCAGAATCTGCTGCGAATGAACTAACAGGTATTAACAAAGAAAGTATAGCGGCAGAGGCATAACTCTTGTTCAGCATTTGGAACTCCTAAAATAGACTACTTTAGCGTAGACATGTAGTAACTGATGGGCACTTATGGAGCTTAAGCTCCTGTGATTATTTTCTGTATTCACGACCATCCTGACCGTGACACCCCTTTATAGATTGCGGATAAAGCATAATCGATAGCCGACCAATGGGCAACCCCAATTGTATGCACAGGATTCATACACACTTTGAAATTTAACCTACTTAAAACCAATGACAAGCCATAACCTATAAATAAATTGATGAAAAGAGACACGGCATTATTAAGAACATTTAATATGCCTCATCTTTAACATTAATTAAGGGCGCATAAAATCAAAAAACCCCGCAGCTTTACAGCTAGCGGAGTTCTACTTGAATTGGTGCCGACGGCCGGAGTCGAACCGGCACAGCCTAGGGCCACCACCCCCTCAAGATGGCGTGTCTACCAATTCCACCACGTCGGCTTTAAAATTACTCCTTTGGAGCGGCAGGTACATCAGAAGCGTTGCCCGAAGGCTCCACTGCCGCAGGTACCGGAACATCAGAGGGAACAGAATTTGTATCAACAACTGGTGTTGATACCACACTCTCTACAACACTTGGCGCCGCACCTTCAGGATGTGCCACAATGTAAGCTAACAATAGAGAGTTTACAAAAAATATAGTTGCCAGTATCGCGGTAGTACGACTCATAAAGTTTCCAGAACCCCGAGACCCAAACACTGATCCAGATGCACCGCCACCAAACGCTGCACCAGCATCTGCTCCTTTTCCGTGCTGCATAAGGACTAGAGCAATGATACCTAATGAAACTATCAATTGTACGATCAACAAAATATTATAAAGCATATTAATTCGTTTTTTTAGTTAAGCGGCTTGACCAATTGCCAAGAAGTCGTCGGCTTTCAAAGAAGCCCCACCTATGAGACCTCCATCAATATCTGGCATTGCGAGCAAAGATGACGCATTCCCAGGATTCATACTACCACCATAAAGAATCTGAGTCTTCGCAGCGATATTCTCATCAAAACTCGCCAGTAATGTACGAATATCTGAGTGTACTTCTTGAGCCTGCTCAGGAGTAGCCGTTCTTCCGGTACCAATAGCCCAGACAGGCTCGTAGGCTATAACTGAATCAGATAGTGCACTGATGCCAAACTTCTCAATTACAGCCAACACCTGTTGACTCACCACCGCCTGCGTAATACCTTCATCTCTCTCAGCGAGTGTTTCACCAACGCAGAGAATGGGCACAATCCCAGCAAGTTTCAACCGGTTAAACTTTTCAGCAATCTGCTCATCCGATTCAGAGTGATAGCTGCGGCGCTCAGAATGGCCAACAAGAGCATAGCTACATCCAAAATCAAGCAACATTTCTGCGCTAACTTCACCCGTAAAAGCACCACTGTCATGCTCTGAAACATCTTGGGCTGCAACCTTTAGCCTACTAGACTCGAGCTGCTCAGAAACCATTTGCAAATATGGATAAGGTGCGCAAACAGCCATTTCGCAATTTAAAGACTGCAAACCTGAACTCACGCCGCGAACTAGCTCTGTAATTGAGCTAATCGAACCGTTTAATTTCCAGTTCCCAGCAATCAAAGTTTTGCGCATCTATAAAGCCTAAGTGTCAACTGATTTCAACAATCGCGAGAGGTTAAACTGACTGAGGTGATAAATCAAATAATTCTGTCGTATTTACCACAAAAATATTTATACAAAAAAAACTAAATTAGGGCTTTACCAAATATAACAATATGAGTATTCTTCTGCCTTCACAAAATTAGCTCGGAGAAGTGGCCGAGTGGCTGAAGGCGCTCCCCTGCTAAGGGAGTATACGGTTTATCCCGTATCGAGGGTTCGAATCCCTCTTTCTCCGCCAAGTTGATTTTGGAATTTTGAAAAATTTATCTGATTTAAGCGTTGACAACAATTTCAGATACATTCATTATTCGCCGCCTTGAAAGCATGCGCTGGTAGCTCAGTTGGATAGAGTATCTGGCTACGAACCAGAGGGTCGGGGGTTCGAATCCTCCCCAGCGCGCCATCATTCAAAAACCAGCCTAGGCTGGTTTTTTTGATTCT
>CALHTA010000012.1 GCA_938038645.1 uncultured Thiotrichaceae bacterium | reverse complement strand
CAGGCCTTGTGTAATGAGGATGATCAAGCACACCCTCGGTAAACGAATCCTCAACTGCAGATTCTTTATGCCCTAACACTTCAGGCAACAACCGCGTCACGCCATCAATTACGACCATGGCAGCCAACTCGCCACCACTTAATACGTAATCCCCGATAGACCATTCTTCGTCTATCTCGAGATCAATAACACGTTCATCAATACCTTCATATCGTCCGCAGACCAAAATTACTTCCGACTGACTACTCAACTCGGCCAACATTGACTGAGTAAGTGACCGCCCCTGAGGACTTAAATATATTGTTTTAGCATTTACTAATTTTTTACGCTGGTCACGTATCGCTTTTATTAAGCAGTCGGGGCGCATCACCATTCCGGGACCACCACCATAAGGCCTGTCATCCACCGTCCTATGCACATCAACCGCATAATCACGAGGATTAACGCAATCTAATTGCATCAGGCCACGCTTTTCAGCTCTACCAACCACACCTTCAGACACCACTCCTTTAACCAAATCAGGAAAGAGCGTGATCACTGAAATTTTCATTTAAAAATCTGGATCCCAATCTACCAAAATTCTTCTGGCATCTAAATCCACATCTTTGACAAAATTGTCTCGAATGTAAGGAATAAAACGTTCCTTGTCACCCTGAACAACCATGACATCGTTGTTTCCAGTTTCAAATAACCAATCAACACTGCCTAAATCTACGCCTTGCTCATTCACAACGCTCAGACCGATCAGCTGAGACCAGTAATATTCACCTTCGCCTAACGCATCCAACTGATCGGAACGGACAAATACTGTTGAGCCAATCATTGCCTCAGCAGCATTACGATCATCCAAACCTTCCAGCTGAGCAACGATAGCTTTGCCCTGCTCGCGACCACGAAGTACCCGATATTCCTGATACTGACCGTTTCGCATGACTAACCAAACACGATAGTCTGTAATTTGTACTCTCGGAGACGTGTGTGAAAACACTTTAACCCAGCCTTGAATACCAAATACACCATTGATATTGCCTAGTTCAACTAGTGACTGTTCCGTCTCTACTTCCACAACCTTAGAAGCCAACTTAAGCGGCAGCAGCTTGTGCCTTTGCAGCGTCTTTCAGCAAAGTTGCAACACGATCACTCGGCTGTGCGCCTAGGCCCAACCAGTGTGTGATGCGGTCATGCTCAAGATGCAAACGAACTTCTTGACCACGAGCAACAGGGTTGAAATAACCCAAACGCTCGATATAGCCACTATCACGCGGCTTACGTGAATCTGTTACTACAAGGTGATAAAACGGGCGCTTCTTTGAACCGCCTCTAGCCATGCGAATTGTAACCATATAAATATCTTCTGTCGGATTGCAGGACAGCAAACAGCGTCCTGTCTCAAAAGGAAAACGGGGGATTATACGCTAACCTTCCAAGAAGAAAAGAGGTAATTGCAAAGATTTCTTTGCAACCAGATGTTTTGAGATTGCGACCACTTATACTATTCAATATAGATTAAAGAATCGCCACATGAGAGTATCAGAACAACTCCATGTTCATTCTCCACAGATGATCCCCACTGAAGAGATTAAAACAATAACAAAAAATCCCTACCCCCGAGGATTACTATGAAAAAACAATACCTGATTTCGATACTACTACTCACTGCACTGCTTTCAGCTCACACAACAGCTTTTTCATCTGAAAACCCAAACGAGCGAGCGGCAACCAAGTCATTGATTCTAGCCATTGACAACCAAAATGTCGCTGGTCATTTCGTCAGGACAGATACCTACACAAGCCAATACGAACAAAACAGCTTAGTTCAGACATCTGTCAAAGCGAAACTCGACCCCATAAGTAAATCGCTTAAAAACATGAGCCGCGCGTTGAAACGGATCACTAGCGTCCGCTATGGAAAAAGCAAAAAAATAAGAGCCAAACTAGGAGCAACTAGCTTGACTCTTCGGTATACCTATACATTGTAAACCCGCACTTTACATCCCAGGGAAGCCACCACCGCCCCCCATACCCGGTGGTAGCTGACCTTTCAGTCCGCGCATCATCTTTTTAAGCCCACCACCCGACATTTTCTTCATCATCTTACTCATTTGCTTATGCTGCTTGAGTAGGCGGTTAACATCCTGAATCTGTAATCCCGCACCATTGGCAATGCGACGCTTACGTGATCCTTTAATCAAATCTGGAAAACGTCTTTCTTGCTGGGTCATAGAGTTGATAATTCCAACCATACGCTTCACTTGAGTATTGGTTGTCTCTTGGTTGACAGCTGAAGCCAATTTACCTGCACCCGGCAGCTTCTCAACCATACTGCTCATGCCACCCATCTTTTCCATCTGCAGCATTTGAGAGCGAAGGTCTTCAAGATCAAAACCCTTACCCTTATTTAATTTTTTAGCTAACTGCTGAGCCTGCTTATGGTCAACATTACGCTGCGCTTCTTCAACCAAAGAAACAACATCACCCATCCCTAAGATACGTGAAGCAATTCTGTCAGGGTGGAATGGCTCAAGCGCGTCCAGCTTTTCACCCATACCGATAAACTTGATCGGCTTACCGGTAATTTGTCTGACCGATAATGCGGAACCACCACGTGCATCACCATCTGCTTTCGTCAGAATCACACCGGTAAGCGGTAATGCTTCACCAAATGCCTTAGCAGTGTTTGCAGCATCTTGACCCGTCATACTGTCGACAACGAATAAAGTTTCTACTGGATTAATCGCCGCATGAATGGACTTGATCTCTTCCATCATTTCAACGTCAATCGCTAAACGACCGGCCGTATCCACAATCAACACATCGAGATGTAGACGTTTTGCTTCCGCAAGTGCTTCACGTGCAATCTGCTCTGGAGACTCACTGGTACTACTCGGCAAGAAGGTTACTTCAGTTTGCTGAGCAAGAGTTTCAAGCTGCTTAATCGCAGCCGGCCTGTAAACATCACAGCTCACCAAACCAACACTTTTCTTTTCGCGCCCTTTTAATAGAAGCGCTAGCTTACCTGCCGTTGTCGTTTTACCCGCACCTTGGAGACCCGCCATTAACACAACAGCCGGTGGCTGCGCACTTAAATCTAAAGATTCGTTAGCCTGCCCCATGGTTTCAACAAGCTGATCGTTTACGATTTTGATCAGTGCCTGACCAGGCGAAAGGCTGGAAATAACTTCCTTACCTACCGCGCGCTCTTTTACCTTACTGACAAACTCCTTAACAACTGGCAAGGCAACATCAGCTTCTAACAATGCCATACGCACTTCACGTAATGCATCTTTGATATTATCGTCAGTTAAACGAGCTTGGCCGCGTAATTTTTTGACCGTAAGGGAGAGACGATCGCTTAGATTTTCAAACATATTTTGGGCACTTTTCAGTTGTTATGGCGATTCTAAAACATGCACAGAAACTAAAGAATAGTCATTTACTATTCTTATTAAATACGCCCTATGCACAAAGCGACTTACATTATACCATTATGCTTTCAGAATTTTCACCTGAACCAGAATAATGATAACAATTGGTAGCATTGCTATTTTACTTTATGTTGCTGCGTGCTTAGCGCTAGCAACTCAGTGGCGGGCAAAACTCAACAGAACCGAAGCACCAGCAATATCGCAGCATTATCTTATGCTCTGGATGCTTGGTACGTTCATGCATGCAGTTTACCTGTATGCCCCCCTATTTCATGAACATTATTTATCGCTCGACTTCCTAAGCGCCGCGTCACACATCATGTGGCTCGCTGGACTCATTTTGCTAATTAGCAGCATCCGGCAAAACTTTGAAAGCCTAAACTTGCTAACACTACCCTTCATTAGCTTAGCATTAGCTTTACAGATTCTTTTTAGTAAATCAGATAACACCGGTTTGATACTGAGCAGCGGCACTGGTGTACACATATTCTCTGCACTACTCGCTTACAGCATGCTGATGATAGCGGCCTTCCAATCACTACTTCTGGCTTACCAACACAAACAACTTCATGCCCGTCAAAGCAATACGTTCTTGAAATTATTACCACCGCTACAAGAAATGGATTCATTGCTGTTTAGGTATATTGGGACCGGCCTTGTTTTACTAAGCATTGCGCTAATTACTGGATTCATCTATCTCGAGAACTTATTCGGCCAGCAGGTAGGTCACAAAACAATCCTTTCCATTATCGCATGGCTGGTGTTTTCAGCACTCTTATTAGGACGCTGGAAATATGGATGGCGCGGCCTAAGCGCAGTTCGCTGGACGCTTAGTGGTTTCGGCCTTTTGATGCTGGCATTTTTCGGCACTAAGTTTGTACAAGAGTATTTATTAAGCTCGTGAATATAGACAATATCCCGCTGGGCCTACTTTTCTTAATCCTGTTTATCCTCTTTTTGCTGTCTGCTTTTTTCTCAGGCTCAGAAACCGCCCTTATGGCCCTAAACCGCTATAAACTCAGACACATAGCCAAACAGAACAAAGGGGCTAAGCTTGCACTCGCCCTTCTGCAAAAACCAGATCGCCTGATAGGGTTAATCTTACTGGGCAACAATCTGGTCAATATCCTTATTACTCAGTTTGCCACACTCATAGGCTTTAAATTAGGCGGCAACGTGGGTGTTGCCATCGCTACTGGCGCGCTGACTTTAATGCTGCTGATTTTTGCAGAGGTAACTCCCAAAACCATTGCGGCACTTAAATCTGAAGCAATCGCATTCCCAGCCGCTTACATATACACACCGCTGTTAAAAATCGCTTACCCGCTAGTTTGGCTGATCAACATAATGGCCAACTCCATCATAAAATTATTTGGCGTTGACCCAAAAGACGCAAGCCTCGAGTCACTCAGTCATGAAGACCTCAAAGCAGTAGTCAACGAAGCAGGCGACCTAATACCCAGCAATCACCAAGACATGCTGGTCAACGTGCTCGACATGCAATCGACTACCGTCGAAGATATTATGATTGCTCGGCCTGATGTAACCGGCATTGATATCGAAGAAGACTGGAACGATATCGAAGAAGAGATTTTACATACCAACTTCACTCGACTACTCATTTATCAAGGCCAGCTCGACAATGTCCTAGGCTTTGTAAACATTCGCTCTTTACTTCCACTATTGCATGAAGACCGTCTGACTCGTGAAGGTCTTATGCAGACAATCAAACCGGCTTACTACACGCCGGCAGGAACCGTATTAACCCAACAACTGATCAATTTTCAATCCGAAAAGCGTCGCGTTGCCATCGTTGTGGATGAGTACGGTGACATCCAAGGCATGGTTACGTTGGAAGATATTTTGGAAGAGATTGTTGGTGCTTTCTCTCCCAGCGCATTTGATAACGAATTAATGCCACAAGAAGACGGCACAATCTGGGTTGATGGCGGCATGCACATTCGCGAATTAAATCGCCAACTCAATATAGAACTCCCGACCGAAGGTGCCAAAACGGTCAATGGATTAGTGACTGAACATCTCGGCTCTATCCCAGGACCTGGGGTGACAATATTAGTGAATAATTACCCTCTGGAAATTAGACAGACTCGCAATAACGCGGTAAAAACCCTTATCTTATACCCTCGCCTTAATCGTCCTAATAAAGAGGATGAAGAAACCGAAGACGAACAATGGTAATTAATAGTGGCTAAAAGCAAAACACAATACGTTTGTACTGCCTGTGGCTCGATTCATCATAAATGGGGCGGCCAATGTAGCGATTGCAGCGAGTGGAATACTTTACAAGAAGAAGCCGTAATAGCCCCTGCTCCCGCGCCAGTGCAATCACCCCATCGCTCTGGTTATGCGGGTGTTGAAGTCAACAAAATAAAATCCATTAGCGATATAGAATTCAAAGAAGATGCCAGAACCCATACGGGGCTTTCAGAATTAGACCGCGTATTAGGGGGTGGCTTAGTCCATGGCTCCGTTATTTTGATTGGTGGTGACCCGGGAATCGGTAAATCCACTATCCTCATCCAAACCCTGTCGAACCTTACTGAGATGAAAACCCTTTATGTAACGGGTGAGGAATCCTTACAGCAAGTATCTATGCGTGCCAAACGCTTAGAACTACCAACCGACAAACTTCGGCTGCTGACAGAAACTTGTATCGAACGAATCATTGAAATGGCAAACACCGAAAAGCCAGAAGTGATGGTCGTTGACTCTATTCAAACTATCTACACCGAGCATTTAACCTCAGCCCCAGGCTCAGTGAGCCAAATACGCGAGGCCACCGCCAAACTCACCCGCTATGCAAAACTGACTAACACCTCAGTATTTATCGCAGGCCATGTTACCAAAGAAGGCACGCTAGCAGGTCCGCGCGTCCTTGAGCATATGGTTGATACCGTACTCTATTTTGAAGGCGACCCTGGTAGCCGCTTCAGAATATTGCGTGCTGTGAAAAACCGCTTTGGCGCAGTCAACGAACTAGGCGTTTTCGCCATGACCGACAAAGGGCTCAAAGGCGTTAGCAATCCTTCCTCTATTTTCCTATCGCGCCATGACGACCCCGGTCCGGGCAGTGTGATTATGGTGACGCGAGAAGGTACTCGACCGCTGCTCGTTGAAGTTCAAGCGCTAGTCGATGAAAGCCACGGCTCACAACCTCGACGTGTTGCATTAGGCTTGGAACAGAACCGGATGGCCATGCTGTTAGCGGTAATGCACCGGCACGGTGGCATCTCCATGTTTGACCAAGACGTGTTTGCTAATGTGGTAGGCGGAGTCAAAATTACCGAAACGGCGGCCGACCTGCCGTTAATGCTGGCTGCGCTTTCTAGCTTTAGAAACCGCCCTCACCCATCTGACATGGTGGTGTTTGGTGAAATAGGATTGGCTGGGGAAATACGCCCCGTACCCAATGGCGAAGAACGCCTTAAAGAAGCTCACAAGCACGGCTTCACTCGCGCCATCATTCCTAAAAAGAACATGCCGCGCAAAGCGATAAAAGGCATGACAATCCACCCTGCGCAACGACTTGAAGAGGCACTTGAGTACCTATGAAGCTAAAGAAACAGCTTACCCAATCAAGTGAAAAGCTAGCCGAAGATTTTAAAAATGGCACACCGATTACACAGCTTTTGCGTGATCGTAGTAACACCATTGATGAAATCTCTACTGAACTGTGGAATGAATCAGGACTTACAGCAGAAAGCGGAACCGCACTGGTGGCCGTTGGGGGTTATGGCCGAGCAGAAATGCACCCGGGCTCTGATGTTGACCTGCTGATACTGCTCAAAGAAGAACCGTCAGATGAAGTTGAAGTAAAACTCTCTGACTTTCTAACCAGCCTGTGGGACTTAGGGCTTGAAGTGGGACACAGCGTTAGAACCATTGAGCAATGTGTAGAAGAAGGCAAATTAGATTTAACCATCATCACTAACCTCATAGAATCGCGTTGCATTACCGGAAATCAAACGCTTTTTGAGCAATTGCATGAGCAAATCACACCCGAAAAATTGTGGTCATCAACCGAGTTTTTCGAAGCGAAACTAGAGGAAAAAAGACAGCGCTACCGCCAATATGGTGACACAGCTTACCGCGTAGAACCCAACCTCAAAGAAGGCCCAGGTGGCTTACGTGACATTCAAACAATTGATT
>CALHTA010000011.1 GCA_938038645.1 uncultured Thiotrichaceae bacterium | reverse complement strand
ATAACACCGACGCCTGAAACAGCAAGGTCAACGGCTGTGGGTAATCCAGCGCGATCTGCTAAGTCTCTGGCAAATACCCAAAGGTATAAGCACGTTAATATGGCTACGATGCCGAGTACCCAATCAAGCTTTGGGATATGGTCACGAGGTGACGATTTGAAAGCAGGGTAAGCTAAAAAGCCTAAGAACATGGCGAACGATAAGTGAATCGAGCGTGTCCCCGTATTGTTTAGAACGGGAATATAGTCCGCGAACATGTAGGGGAAGGGTGAAGCGATCCAAAGTTGGAATGCAGCCCAAGCAAATGCTACCCAAAACATCAGTTTACCGACACTGCCCGCCGGATTTCTGGCCCCAGTATCTGTCTCTGCGATCATTTCCTGTAATTTTGATTCATCTATCTCAAAATCGTCTTTTTTTGTTTCGGCCATAGGTGTACTCCAGTTGCTGGATTTTTTTAGCTCATAAGGGTGTTTTCTTATTATTATTTATAACGAAAAAAGCGAGGTAGAGCGCCTAAGCACTCTAACCTCGCTGGTATTGCGATAGCAGATTACTTGATTAAGCCAGCTGCTTTGTAGTACTTCATCGCACCGTTGTGGATTGGTGCTGAAAGAGAAGCAGAAACCATTTCTGTTTTCTTTAGGTTTTTGAACGCAGGGTGAAGCTTTTTGAACGCGTCAAAGTTCTCGAATACTGCTTTAACCACTTCGTAGATTACGTCATCAGAAACTTTTGCAGAAGTAACGAATGTTGCACCAACACCCATTGTCTTAGCCGCTTCTGGGTTACCAGCATACATATCAGCTGGAACAGACGCATAACGATAGAAAGAGTTGTCAGCGATTAGCTTGTCAGCAGCTGGACCGTGAATGTCAGCGATGTGAGCATCACAAGTCGTTGTAGTCTCTTTGATCAAACCTGCTGGGTGACCTACTAGAATGAAGTAAGCATCAATTTTGTTATCACAAAGTGCCTGACCCATCTCCGAAGACTTAAGCTCTGTTGCTAGCTTAAGGTCATCGCGGCTCATGCCCCATGCTGCTTCGATAACGTCATAAGTTGCCACAGTACCAGAACCTGGCTGGCCTACGTTTACACGCTTGCCTTTAAGATCACCAAAGTTCTTGATGCCAGAATCTTTACGAACAACTAGCGTTGCAGGCTCAGCATGTACTGAGAATACTGCACGTAGGTCTTCGAACTTACCAGCGTCTTTAAACTTAGAAGTACCGTTATAAGCGTGATACTGCCAGTCAGACTGAGCAACACCCATCTCCAACTCGCCTTCACGAATCGCATTGATGTTGAATACTGAACCACCAGTGGACTCTACAGAACAACGAATGCCGGTCTCTTTACGGTTCTTGTTAACAAGACGACAGATTGCGCCACCCGTTGGGTAATAAACCCCAGTTACTCCACCCGTTCCGATTGAAACGTACTGAGTCTCTGCAGCCATTGCAGTAGAGCCGATGGTTGTAGCAAGTAATAAGCCAGCAGTAGCCAAAGTAGCCGTAATTTGTTTTTTCATTATAGAAATTCCTCAATTATATGATTTCTCCGCTCTGCTTAATAAAGTCTAATGCTAGGGGTTCGTTTTTTTACAAAATCGAAAAAATACTAGCAGTAGAGGTTAAACAGAACTGATGCTAATTAAACATATGCTGAACAGTTTGGCAAACCTCATCCGAATATTTATAAAATATTGGGTTTATTTGCTACATTTTACTGGGAGAGGTGCTGTAAATATGGCGTGAATTGCCAAAATATTAAGGTGACTCAGGCATGATAGGGATACCCGAGTCGGGTGGGGTTTGCAGCTTGGGCTTCGTTAAGTTGAAGCGTATCTTATTCATGACTAACTTAATTTAATATTAATTTGATCTTTTTTTTGTTGTTTTTATTTTTTGGTGTCTTAAAGTTTGTCTTTTTTCGTTTCACCTCAATAAAAACAAGCTTAATGCTATTGGTTTTCAAGCCATGTAAACTGTGAGTTGGCAGCGACAACAATTGCAACTATTTATATTTTCAGGAGAAAGACAGCATGGAAAGAAAGCTAGGCGACTGGGGTGGCTCAATAGGTGCCTTTATTCTTGTAATCTTAGTGAATTATCTCTCAAACGCCTTGCCTCTCAACGGCCTGACTCAGAAAGATATTTCAGACAAATACGATAGCTTGTTTACCCCTGCATCATTTACTTTTTCCATTTGGGGCGTCATTTACCTTGCCTTAGCTGCTTTTGTGATTTATCAGGCATTACCCGCACAGCGAAACAATGCTTTAGTGGCTCGAGTAAGTAAATTATTTATTCTAAGCTGTTTCGCAAACATCATTTGGTTGGTCGTTTGGCATTACAATTTTTTAGTAGTCTCAGTGATTGTGATGCTTGCAATTTTAGCTATATTAATTGCCATTTACCGTGCTTTAGGCATAACGAATACGCAGGCAAACTGGAAGCATCGGCTTTTTCTACAGCTGCCATTTAGCCTTTATTTGGGTTGGATAACCGTGGCTACGGTGGCGAATATTAGCATCTTACAAAACGGTATGGGCTGGGATGATGTACTAATGAGTGCGACTAACTGGACCTTACTAAAGCTAGCGATTGTTGGAGCTATTTGCGCGATCGTAGTGCTACGCAGAGGCGACTCGATTTACGCGTTAGTGATCGCCTGGGCGGCTTACGGCATTATGAGTAAGCAAGTAGACACACCTACGGTTGCAGGTGCGGCACTGTTAATCGCGCTTTTAGCGGTCATCCTAGCAACTTATGAAGGCATGCAGCAGCTAGATTCCAAGATCAGTCCAAACAGCTAGCTCATTACCACTGGGTTCTATGAAATGAAATCGTCTGCCACCGGGGAATGAAAAGATTGCTTGGCTAATGATGCCACCCGCCGCTTCTACTTTTGCTTGCGTTGCTTCAAGGTCACTGCTGTAGAAAATAGCGAGCGCAGCACCCTTTTCAGCAGATGATTTCATTTCAGATTGATAGAAACCACCATCTAAACCTTGGTCAGAAAAAGCAGTGTATTCAGGGCCGAAGTCTTCAAAGGTCCACCCGAACGCTGAGCCAAAGAAAGCTTTAGTCGCTTGAAGGTTTACTGCCGGAAATTCGATATAGTTTAGCTTTCCATTTACATTCATATCTCGCCTCTGGGTGTAATAGGTTCTGAAAGATTCTAACGCAAAAGGTTTGAATTGTTCTTCAGTTTTCCACTTTTTCTCAGTTTGTAGCAGCTTGCTAAATGATTGGTAAAAGGTGATATTAACCGCACAGCAATCGTCAATTTAGGAATTAAATTAGTGAAATATTTACACACGATGGTCAGAGTGACTGATGTAGAAGCGTCATTAGAGTTCTACTGTAAGCTTCTTGGTTTAGTGCAAACGAAACGAGATGACTATGAAAATGGTCGATTCAGTTTGATATTTTTATCAGCACCCGGCGACTCAGAGCATGTCGAAAACGGTCGCCAAATGGAGCTAGAGCTAACTTATAACTGGGATCCTGAAGAGTATACCGGTGGGCGCAACTTTGGCCATTTAGCGTATGAGGTTGATAACGTGTACGAGACTTGCCAGCGCTTAATGGATGGCGGGGTCACTATCAACTTCCCACCACGGGATGGCCGCATGGCCTTTGTTCGTTCACCTGACAATATCTCGATTGAGCTGCTACAAAAAGGTGAACCGCTAGCCCCAGCAGAGCCATGGATCTCAATGGAAAATACTGGTACTTGGTAACGTTACTAAGTCGTGCATCCAAAAATATTAAGGCTGACGTACTGTAAATAATATTTGAAAAATAATGGTCATCAGCCTTTATGGAATTAGTTTTTGGTTATCTGGCAGGCTTGCTAACACTGATTAACCCTTGTGTACTGCCGGTGCTTCCTATCGTTTTAGCCTCTGCATTACAGGCCGGTAAACACGGACCTTTAGCGGTCGCAGCGGGTATGAGTATTTCATTTGTAGCGCTTGGCATGTTGGTTGCTACAATCGGTCATAGCATCGGGTTGACGGAATCTTTGTTATCCCAAATTGGTGCAGTGTTAATGATGCTGTTCGGTATTGTCTTGCTTATCCCTCAATTGAACGAGCGCTTTGCTACAGCTACCGCTGGATTTAGTGGTGGGGCTGATCAGCAAATGAATAACCTTTCCAATTCTTCAATAAAAAGCCAGTTTTTAGGTGGCGTGTTACTCGGTGCAGTATGGTCACCTTGTGTTGGGCCTACGCTTGGGGGTGCTATTTCTTTGGCTAGTCAAGGTGAGAGCCTGCTTTGGGTGTTTGCGATTATGTCAAGTTTCGCGCTTGGTGTATCCAGCGTCATACTCGCTTTGGGTTATGGCACGCGTGAAGCCATCCGAAACCGTCAGCAGCAACTTAGAGGTATTGCGGAAAAAGCCAAGCCAATCATGGGCGCTACTTTCTTCCTAGTGGGTCTTATGATCTTTTTCAAATTCCATTATGTGATTGAAGCTTGGTTGGTCGATGTTTTGCCAGACTGGTTTCAAGACCTTTCAACTACGTATTAATAAAGGAAAATATTATGAAGCGTCGTACATTTATTAGTTTAATCGCGGGTTTAGCATTGGTGCCAAGTTTGGTAACGGCTGCTAGCGTTGAATACACACCAGGCCTGATCAAAGACGCCTTAGCTGAAGGAAAAACAGTATTCGTTGATTATGCAGCAGATTGGTGTAGCACCTGTAAACGTCAGGAACGCTTGATTGACCAGCTACGGGAACGTAACCCTGCTTATGATGAAAATATGACTTTCGTCAGAGTGAATTGGGACGTTTACAGTGATCATGAGGTGACTGAGTCACGCAATATTCCGAGACGTTCAACGCTAATCGTTTTAAACGGTGAAGAAGAGCTGGGAAGAATTGTAGCGGGAACTAATATCAACAAAATTCAAGAGTTGATGGATCTTGGTCTAGCCAAGGCTCAAGCGAAGTAAATAACGTTCTTTGCAAATAAAAACGGCCCCATTTGTTGGGGCCGTTTTTGTTGCTAAGTTATGAAAACCTTAGAAACGAACTGAGCAAAGGGAGTTGTGGTTAGGGCCTGTCTTGCGCCACTTACCCGTCCAAACACCTTTGTTGTTAGCAGCAATGAGCTGACACTTCTTATTGGCTTGAGCTTGATCCCAAATCGGGCCAGCAAAAATCTCACGCACATTGTTGGCTGGAGCCGCTGGTGCAGGTTTTGGCAAGGGTACATAAGTCGTTTCAGACTTAACCACAGGCTTTGCCGTTGCAGCAGCAGAATCGATTTTAATCTGGCAAACTGATTGGTGATTCGCTCCAACTTTACGCCAGTTTCCAGTCCACACACCTTTGTTGTTAGCGGCGATTAATGGGCATTTACGATTAGCATGTGCTTGGTCCCAGATAGGCCCAGCATCTGCTTCTTTAACAATGCTCGTTGGTTTAGCGGGAGCTGCAGCTTGCTGCTTTTTCTTTCCTGAGAATCTGATTTCACAAGCGCCTTCTAACTGTTCTGTGCTCTTGCGCCATTTTCCAGTCCAAGTGCCGTTAGCTTCTTCAGCAATTCGTTTACACTTTCTTTCAGCGCGCCACTGGTTGTTTAACCTTCCAGCAGACACTTCACGAGTCCGGCGGTCAGCCTTCTTTGGTTTAGAGGGTTGTGTCACTTTAACAGCTTGGTTGATAGCAACTTTTATCTCACAGCTTGAGCGGTTGTTGGTCGTTGAGTACTTACCGGTCCACTGACCTTTATTGTTTCTAGCAAGGGCTGTACAACGATCGACAGCATGCGGCTTGCTCCAAATACGGCCTGCATCAACATAAATCATTTTGTGAGTCGGTTTTGGTTTAGGTGGTGCGAGAGCCACTTTAACTTCACATGATGATCTGTGATTGACGGTAGTAAAC
>CALHTA010000010.1 GCA_938038645.1 uncultured Thiotrichaceae bacterium | reverse complement strand
GCGCAATTAGTTATTCTGGATGAAATGCCTTTAACACCAACTGGAAAACCAGAGAAAGGTAAGCTGGCGAAACACGGTTATTGAAAGTTGAGCAAAAAGCAGATGTGCAGAAAGTGGTTAATAATTTGATCACTGCCATTTCACAATGACCTTATGAATTATTAACCACCCCGTTTCATTAACTATTTAAGCAATCGCCTTGATCGTCTCAATCGCCTTAGCTAAACGCTGTAAGGTTCGCTCCTTACCCACCAAGTTCAACGTGATATCCAACCCAGGTGACATCGGTGTACCGGCGACCGCCAGTCTTAAAGGTGGACCTACTTTACCCAACTTTAGCTCTAAATCATCACATGTTGCGTTAATCGCTTGTTGAATAACCTCAGGGTTCCAATCAGCTAGCGCTTCAAACTTGTCATGCAGCGCTTGTAAAATGGCATCGACGCCCGGCTTAAACTGCTTGCCCATTGCCTTTTCATCATAAGACTCAAAGTCTTCATAGAAATAACGGCTGGTTCCAACTAAATCAACTAGACCCTTTGCCCGATCACGTTGAGCATCAATCACATCGTTAATCGCCGGGCCATTACTAATATCTAGTGACTGATTTTCTAAATGCCATTGCAGATGACCTGCAATTACATCGCCCGGAAGTGACTTAAGGTATTGCTGGTTCATCCAGTTTAGCTTTTCAGTATTGAAAGCAGAGGCAGCGCCATGAATGTCTTCTAACTCAAAAAACTCCAACATCTCTTCACGCGAAAAAACCTCTTGATCACCGTGTGACCAACCCAATCTAATTAGGTAATTCAGCAAAGCTTCTGGCAAATAACCTTCATCTCGATACTGCATGACGCCTACAGCACCATGGCGCTTCGAAAGTCGCTTTCCATCATCGCCTAATATCATCGGCACATGAGCAAAAGCCGGTATTTCAGCACCGAGCGCTTGCATAATATTAATCTGACGCGGTGTGTTATTAATATGATCATCACCCCGTATGACATGAGTCATTCCCATATCAATATCGTCAACCACCACCGTCAAGTTATAAGTGGGTGTGCCATCAGAGCGCGCAATGATCAAATCATCAAGCTCTCGGTTATTGATAACTATGTCGCCTTTGACCACGTCTTTGATGACAACATCACCTTCAAGGGGGTTCTTGAATCGAATAACAGGATCAACACCCTCAGGCACTTCAGTGCGCCCGCGACAGCGGCCGTCGTAGCGTGGTTTTTGTTTATTTGCGCGTTGCTGTTCACGCATTTCGTCTAGCTCATCACGAGAGCAGTAACAATGATAGGCATTGCCTTCATCCATCAACTGCTGAATGACTTCAGCATAGCGATCGAAACGATGGGTTTGAAAGATAGGACCTTCATCATAATTAAGACCTAACCATTCCATACCCTCTAATATTGCCTGCACCGATTCTTCCGTTGAACGTTCAAGGTCAGTGTCTTCAACTCGCAGTGCAAATACACCGCCTTTTTTACGTGCGTACAACCAGCTATACAGAGCAGTTCTTGCACCACCTATGTGTAGATAGCCAGTCGGGCTAGGAGCGAAACGTGTTTTAACAGTCATAATCTGAATCTGCAGCAAAAATAAGGGATGAAGGGTATCATTTTGCACGACTTAGCAAAAGCGAAGCAATAATATTAAGCAGACATAAAGCCACATTAAATTAAGATATTAGCTATAACAAACTCCGCCAATAAACCCATAAGCGGCACAATAATAATGAATAAGAAAAAACCTTTAAACATTGCACTTGGTTTAACCATTGCGCTTGTAGCTGTAAGCTTGCTCGGCGGTAATTTTTTATCGATGCCAGCAAAAGATAACGTTATTTCTACGTCGACGATTTCTGAAAACAAAACTAAAATGGTTGTAAAGGAAGACACGTTGCTGAGCATCCAAGCGCTCAAAAACAGTGGGTGTGACAGAACAGTGCAATTAAATAGCGAAGCGCTATTAGCCCTACCTCAACAGCAATTCGTCACTCACCATTCTTGGTCTGACAAAGCAGAAACATTCAGTGGACCGTTGTTACAGGATGTCTTAGATACTGCCTGTAATAATTCTGAGAAAATCAAACTTACCGCGCTTAATGACTACGCAATTGATATGGACTTTAATGAAGTCAAAAAATATCAACCAATTGTTGCGCTAAGTGTTGACGGGAAGCGTTTGTCCGTTCGTGAAAAAGGTCCGCTATGGGTCATGCTACCGCTTGATAAGCACAACATCAAAGATCGAAGCTTAGATGGAATCATGATTTGGCAGCTTTCAGATATTGAGATTTTAAAAGCCAATGACGAAGCTTCATAAGCATAACGAATCCAATGGATTAGTGACAATACTGCTTGGGCCAATACTGATCATTTGTATTGCTCTGGCAACCGCTAATTTAATGTCCACCTACAAACGTATTCATCATCAAAAACAAGAGTCTATCTGGAGCTTTATCCAATTGGACAAAGAGATGGGGAATACCTTGTTTGAGGCTCAGCAATACGTTAACGGTTATCTGGATGAAAAACCATTTCGTAGAAGCTACGAAGTCCTGTGGAGTCGCTTTCCTGTCACCATCAGCAGCATGCAAAGAGATGAGATTTTCAGCCAAATCGGTGGGCTTACAAAACTCATTAGCAATGCATTTGATCACGTAAAATCAGCAGAAGCTTTGGTACTAGAAAATAATACGATCAATAAAGTTGAGCTAAACAACTGGGTTAATCAACTCAACGGAATGGCTAAAGTCATTAATCAGCAGTTGCTGCAAAACATTGCATCCAGCAACAGTGAGTACTCTCACAAAACTGCTAACAAAATCATTACTGCGGCTGTGATTCTTTTGACATTGATTGCAGGGTTCGTTTTATACCTAGGATTTTTATTATTTACGCTGGGTACTGAACGTAAGCGAAATTTGCATATGTTAGCGCACGATACGCTAACGGGTCTTTACAGCCGCGACAAAATAATGAAGCAAATTGACGCCTACTGTAAAAACGAAACGCCTTTTGTCTTACTCTCTTTTGATCTGAATAAATTTAAAGCCGTCAATGATACTTTCGGGCACCATGCCGGCGATCAACTGTTGATACATTTAGCCGACAAATTTAACCAAAGCCTGAGTAAATTTGGCATGGTCGGGCGAATAGGTGGCGATGAGTTTCTTTGGCTTGCGCAATCAGATGACCCAAGGATAGTGACGCAGCAATACGCCCTTTTCTTGGATGAATTGAAAGACCCCTGCATTATTAACGAGAAGCCAATTCATTTAGATATTAGCAGTGGTGGTGGCCTCGCAGCTGATTCTGATTTTCATATGAATCGCCTACTTGAGCGCGTTGATTTGGCAATGTATGAAGCTAAGTCACGCCAACAAAAAGAAATTTTCTGGGAAAGCAACATTGTAAAAAGTATCTTTCCAGGACTTAATCGACGTAAATCGAAGTCGAGAAGAAAGCAATTAATTGGTTCTGATTGAACTGAGCCAATTAAACTTTGGGGAAACTAACGCTAAATTCAGCCCCTAACGGTTTATTAGTTTCCCCATTAGCGGACACCCTATTTTTCACTGACACTTCTCCCCCCATACCGTTCGTTAATTGCTTAACCAGCGACAATCCGATTCCAGTGCCCACCGTATCACGCGTCAGCTCGTTCTCAGTTCGGTAGAAGAGTTTAAATATAGCCTTCATTTGCTGCTTTTCAATGCCAGGGCCAAAGTCACTGACCGTGAAAACAACCCGATTATTTTTTTCTATACCAACGCTAAAAATCACTTCTTTTGTTTCTGACTTAGCCGAAAACTTAAGTGCGTTATCAACCAAGTTAATCATTATCTGAATTAGCCAATCCAGATCGATTTGAATAATTGATTGCTTAGCAACAGCGTTTGACTCGATCGTGAGTTTGAAATTAGCGGCCTCAACTTGTGAACTGATTTTAGCTTGAA
>CALHTA010000009.1 GCA_938038645.1 uncultured Thiotrichaceae bacterium | reverse complement strand
GTTTCTCAATGGCAGTTTGCAATTTTCTAGCCTAGATGAATATCGCTATCACGAGCCCTTAGTACATTTACCGGCAACGCACAGCAGAGATTTAGAACGTGTGCTAATCATTGGCGGCGGCGATGGATTGGCTGCGCGTGAGGCACTGCGTTACCCCTCTGTGAAGGAGGTTGCTTTGGTTGATTTAGATCCCGAAGTGACCAACTTAGGTCGCGATCTCGAAAAGCTCAAAGTGCTAAACAACGCAGCGCTATTTGACTCACGTGTGACTGTTTATAATGATGATGCGTGGCGTTGGTTAGAAAAAGATGGTGACCTGTTTAACGTCATCATTATCGACTTACCTGACCCCGATACGGCAGACATTGCTAGACTTTATACCGTCGAGTTTTATAAAAAAGTTGCGCGACGCCTTAGCGTCGGGGGCGTCATGATCACACAGGCCTCCAGTCCATGGTTACAAAGAAATGCTTTTTGGTGTGTCGCTAGCACCCTAGACAGCGTTTTTGAATCGACACAGGCCGTTTATAGCAACATTCCTTCTTTTGGCCCTTGGGGTTATGTGATGGCGTCTAACTTACCTTTTAATCAGCAACGTCAGTTCCCCGCAGCCACTCGTTATGTCACTGAAGAAAACTGGAAATTCACACTGCAACACCCTAATGATTTACCTCCGCAGACGCTCACTGTTAATAAACTCCAGACACTGCCTTTGATGCAATACTACGCTGAAGGTTATGAAGCACTGCAAAATGGTGAGTGATCGTCTCCATCCGTAAGATCAAATAGTGAAGATTAAACTTTTCGCCGGTATTTGCTTATCTTGATAGAGAGTGTATTGTTTCTAATCGAATAGCTAGAGATGAGGGGAGCAGATGAAGCATAGAAAAATAATAGCAATTTTACACGGCATTCCTGAGGAACAAATTTTGGATGTTGCCGAAGCGTTAGTTGACAGTGGCATTACGCTCTTAGAAGTGTCGATGAATGGCGACACACCGCTTAATAACATTAGCAAAATGGTTCAGCACTTTGACAACCGAGCGATTATTGGCGCAGGTATGGTGGTGTCTAAAGATCAGCCCTTTGAAGTAGCCAATCTTGGGGGACGTTTTATTTTCTCACCTTACACTGACCCTAAAGTAATCAAAGAGACCATTGGCTTAGGCATGTACTCATTCCCCGGCTGCTTTAGCCCTACTGAATGCTTTTCTGCCATTGCACAAGGTACAAAAACAATCGGTTTATTCCCATCTAGCGTTTTAGGTGCAACGGGCGTTGAAGCGATAAGAGGGATTCTTCCAGACAATATTCAGCTATACGCAGTCGGTGGCGTGACCAGTTCAAATATGGCGATCTACCGAAAGGCTGGCTGTGTGGGCTTTGGCATGAAAAGCTATCTGTATAAACCCGGTTACACAACTGAGAAAGTCATACAGCAAGCCACTAAGGTAGTTAAAACTTACGACGCCTTAGAAGGCATGGAATTTTAAGCAATACGCGACCACAAAAAAGCCCCCAAATGGAGGCTTTTTTGTTATCGACGTTTAATCAATTTAAGGTTACGCCCTTTTAGCAAGCGTGCGTTACGACCGGCACGGGGCTTGAATATTTTAATCATAGAGTTAGCGTTACGGCCAGAAATGGGTTTGGCAACGTTTGGCTTAGGTGCTTCCATCTTAATGCTAGAGCTCTCAGTTTTGTTAAAGAGCGAAGCAACTTCTAAGTGAGGCACCGCATTAGATGCGGCAACCTGCGTCAGTGCCAAAAACGGTAAGCAGTAGAACATTCCTTTATTCATGATACTGTCCTCGTTATGTCAGTGCATGGAAGATGGAAAATAAAAAAACTTCTCTATTTCATCTTCCCCTATTCCTATAAGCGCAAAGCAATCTCAAAAAAGTCATTTTTTTATTGCATAACTTGTTTCTGCTAAAAGTTTGATCTAGCAGGGATTTTTTATGTTCAATTAATATACATATCGCTTATTTTTTGATTAACGTCTGTCCCCACTGGAACCACTCATTCTGCTTGGTTAGTCCTTTCAAGATCCTATAATCTGCCCTACAATCGATCACACTTATTTATTCAAACTCCAGAGTAACTATGAACGCTGAAATGACACCTGCTGAGCTACGAAAAAAAATTCGAACTGGTGAACATACGGGAAATACTTCCGGCTTTTGCCCTGGATACGTGCAATGTAATATGGTGATACTGCCTAAAGATTGGGCTAATGAATTTCTTCAGTTTTGCCAGAAAAACCCTAAGCCATGTCCTGTATTGGGCATGTCAGATCCAGGCAGTTGGGAGATCCCTGAACTAGCCGCGAATCTTGATATCCGCAGCGACCTGCCAAGCTACAAGATTTTTGAACACGGCGAAGTCGTCAACGAAGTGAATGACGTTTCGGAATACTGGCGCGATGACTTAGTTACTTTCATGTTGGGCTGCTCGTTCTCATTTGAAGAGCCGTTAATTGCTGATGGCTTAGAAGTTCGCAATGTGACTGAAGAGTGCAATGTGCCGATGTATCGCACTAACATTCCTTGTCGCAGTGCTGGTCGTTTCAATGGCACGATGGTTGTAAGCATGCGTCCATTTCTTCCAGCAGATGCGATTCGTGCGATACAAATTTGCACACGATTCCCCTCCGTTCACGGCGCACCGGTTCATTTGGGTGACCCATCCATGATTGGCATTCAGGACATCAACAACCCTGAGTTTGGTGACGCGGTAACGATTCACGAAAACGAGCTGCCGTTGTTCTGGGCTTGCGGTGTGACGCCTCAAGTGGCACTAGAACAAGCTAAGCCTCCTTTCTGCATCACACATAGTCCTGGCTGCATGCTGGTAACTGACATTCAAAATAGTAAATTAGCCGTCATGTAATTGACGCATTAGGAGTATTTCATGTCATTAACACTCAATTGCGATTTAGGCGAAAGCTTTGGTTCTTGGAAAATGGGGATGGATGAGGCGGTGATGCCACACATTCACCAAGCTAACATTGCCTGCGGCTTTCATGCCGGTGATGCGATTATCATGCGTAAAACCTTAGCACTGGCTAAAGAGAACGGCGTTAGCGTCGGGGCACACCCTGCTTACCCTGACCTGCAAGGTTTTGGACGACGTTCAATGAACTGTAGTCACGACGAAATTGTCGCTTACGTGCAATATCAAATCGGTGCAATCGAAGGCATGGCTAACAGCATGGGTATCAAGCTGGATTACGTAAAACCGCATGGTGCTTTGTACAATGACATGATGGCTAAAGACCACGTCCGCGCTGCCGTGATGCAGGCCGTTGCTGAGCATCACACTAAACCTGCGCTGATGCTGCAAGCTGTTCCAGAAAACGAGCTACATCAACAAGAAGCGGAAAAACT
>CALHTA010000008.1 GCA_938038645.1 uncultured Thiotrichaceae bacterium | reverse complement strand
GAGTAACGAATCCCTCCATCAGCAATCATTGGTACGCCCGTATTTCTTAGGGCTGCGGCGGCGTTCATCACGGCGGTAATTTGTGGCACACCTACACCCGCAACTACACGGGTTGTGCATATTGAACCCGGACCGATTCCTACTTTTACGCCATCCGCTCCGGCTTCTACCAGTGCTAAAGCACCCTCACCCGTTGCAACGTTTCCACCAATAACCTGTACATCTGGGAAGTTTTGCTTAACCCATTTAATACGCTCAAGTACGCCTTGTGAGTGTCCATGAGCCGTGTCAACGGTAATCACATCAACCCCTGCACTGACTAATGCGGCTACACGATCTTCTGTACCGTGACCCACGCCTACTGCTGCGCCTACTCGTAAGCTTCCACTGCTGTCTTTACAGGCTGATGGATGATCCGTCGATTTCTGGATGTCTTTTACAGTGATCAAACCGCTGAGTTTGAATGCGTCATCAACCACTAAGATTTTTTCGATACGATGCTGATGTAGCAGTCGTAAGATTTCTTCTTTTTCAGCGCCTTCTTTTACCGTCACCAGCTTATCTTTTGGCGTCATGATCTGACTAACCGGTTGCTTGTGGTTGGTTTCAAAACGTAAGTCACGCGAGGTAACAATACCCACCAAGTCATTATCACCGGCAACCACAGGGACACCTGAAATATTGTGCAGTGAGGTTAGTTCGATTACGTCGTGAACAGACGTGTCGGCAGTCACCGTGAAAGGATCTTTAATGATTCCGCTTTCAAACTTTTTCACTTTCAATACATCAGCCGCTTGGGCTTCAATCGACATGTTCTTATGTATCATTCCGATACCACCTTCCTGAGCTAAGGCGATTGCCAATTTAGCCTCAGTTACCGTATCCATCGCAGCCGAAGCCATCGGGATATTCATGCGAATTTCGCGTGTTAGTTGGGTGGCAAGACTCACTTCTGCGGGTAGAACAAGTGAGTGGGCGGGAACGAGTAGCACGTCGTCAAAAGTGAGTGCTTCTTCAAGGATACGCATGTGACCTCCAGGGTACTTGGCAGCGGGCTTTCCTAAAATAAGCGCCTCATTATAACCATTGACCTCTATAGGGTAAACTGATATCAATAATACTTGAGGTCTACTTTATAAGATCAATTTTGAGAAAATCTGGAGGAATCATGAAGCTCAATTTAATCATTGCTGGATTGGCACTAACACTGGCTACAAGCAGCGCATCTGCGTTGACATTAGATGATGCGGCCGCGGCAATAGAGGCTGCTAATAAGTCTGGCTCAGGGTGGACGACGACTAAAAGCTTGATGAAAAAAGCTGAAAAAGCCCTTAAGAAAAATGACAATGACAAGGCTGAGAAATACCTTAAAGAAATTATGTTGCACACCAGCATGTCACTTAAGCAGGCTGAAGCCGCTAAAACGGCAGGACCGAACTTCTAAATCATCCTGCTCAATAGGGGTGTATCTTTTACTATTTAGAGATAGACTGCTTAGCTACGACCCTCATAAAAGCCAGAGATTTCTGGCTTTTTTATTGACCACAAAAAGACAGGCAAAGCATGGCTCTAACTAACGAACATCGCACTGTTCTCAGCGTTTCTGACCTAAACTCAGAAGTGGCGCTTATGCTGTCACGCAGCTTTGGCGTGCTGTGGTTAGAGGGAGAGATTTCTAATTTCTCTCGACCTGCTTCAGGCCACTTTTATTTCTCTTTAAAAGACAATAAAGCGCAAGTTCGCTGCGCGATGTTCCGCAATCGTAACTTAGCGCTAAAACTCAAACCGGCCAATGGTATGTTGGTTCGAGTCAGAGCCAAGATCGGTTTGTATGAGCCTCGTGGCGAGTTCCAAGTTATTGTCGAGCACATGGAAGAAGCCGGTGCTGGGGCACTTCAGCAAGAATTTGAAGCACTTAAGGCCAAGTTTTTAGCCGCAGGAATGTTTGACGCTGAGCACAAAAAAGCACTGCCAAAACTTCCCACCGCTATCGGCGTGATTACGTCACCCACTGGCGCGGCAATTCGCGACATCCTTCAAGTGTTAGGCAGGCGAGCGCCGCAAATACCGGTTTATATTTATCCTGTTGCAGTCCAGGGAAAGCTCGCGAAAAAACAAATCGAGTCTGCAATTATTAAAGCGAATATTGATAAGCGCTGTGATGTGTTAATCGTTGGTCGTGGCGGCGGCTCGATTGAAGATCTCTGGTCTTTTAATGAGAGTAATGTGGCGAAGGCAATTTTCGACTCTGAGATTCCCATTATTAGTGGGGTGGGTCATGAAGTGGACACGACCATTTCTGATTACATCGCGGATGTGCGTGCAGCGACGCCCTCAGTGGCAGCGGAGCTCGCCGCTCCGGATATGATTGAACTGAGACAGCAGGTTTTACACAAAGATCGGCGCTTGATGCAAATGATGCAGGGCTACCTCAGCCATCATCAGCGTTCACTTCAACACCTTAACCATAGACTAGCCAATCATCGCCCTGCCTATCGTTTGCAGCAACAGCAGCAACGGCTTGATGAGCTTGGAGAACGCGCTAAACGAGCGGTAGGCATTTATTTAGAACGCCACCACTCGACAATTCATAAGCTTCAGACTCGTTTAGAGGCTAACTCACCACAGCGGCTGCTTCTGTCACGAAAAGAAAAATTGCAGCAACTAGAGCTTCAACTGAGACAGATTTTCAAACAAAACCTACAGCAAAAAGGCAATACACTTTCCTTGCTTGCTTCAAGATTACAAAGCGCCAGCCCGCTAACTACTTTACAGAGGGGTTATAGCATTACCCAAAACGCTACAACGGGTGAGGTTATTCAAAGCACGGAGTCAGTTGAAGTGGGGCAAACTGTCAATATTCGGCTGCATAAAGGCAAGCTTAAAGCCTCAGTGACGGAAGTGGACAAATAAATCTGCTACAAGTTTGACCGCTTGTCTGGCTGGGCAACACAGCCATCGGGATTTTTGCTTTAATTGAAGTAATTATAAAAAAAATTCCAGTGGTCAGCTCTATGAGATCTTATACGTATTTTTCTACGTTTGTTTCTGTTCTTGCCTGCTCTTTAACAACACTCATCGGTACAACCGTTGTTAATGCAGACATCACTAATTCAGCTCAACATGCCATAGACGATAGTTATTGGGCGGACTTAGCTCAAGATTACCCTCCATTTGTTGCGCCTCAACGAGCAGCTCGAACAGCTGCCAGAGATGAAGATATAACAGGACAATGGGGACCGGTTATTCCTTGGCCTCATATTCCGGTTTCTGCCGCTAACCTTCCGGATGGTCGTATACTGACTTACTCCGCATCACAAACCACTTCGTTTCCAGGCGGCACAGAGTACAGCTACTCTTCAACATGGGAACCTTCCAGTAATACCTTTTTAGATACACCTAATGAAGGGCACGACATGTTTTGTGCTCACTTATCCACACTTGAAGATGGGCGTATCTTTGTTACTGGTGGACGTAATCACGTTAAAACAACCAGTACCTTCAGCTTTGAAACCAACACTTGGTCACAGGTTGATGATATGAATCGGGGTCGTTGGTATCCGACGACATTAACCATGCCGACGGGGTCTGTTTTTACGGCAGTTGGCAGTAGTGGTGGTGAGTTTCCTGAACTTTGGACTGAAGGCAGCGGCTGGAAAAGCCTAACTGGAGCAAGCTTACAAACACCGATTATTGGTCAAAGTGGCTACGAAAATATTTGGTGGCCACTACTTCACGTTGACCCCAAAGGAAAAGTATTTCACTCAGGCCCTACTCCTAAAATGCACAGCATTGATACCGCTGGGCTAGGTAAGGTCACACAAGTTGGGCCTGACCTAACGGAGTGGTACCCAAAGCACGGTGCCACCATCATGTTTGACGAGGGTAAGCTCTTAGTTGCTGGTGGTGCAACAGCGGGTAACGACCAAAAGAGTACCAACAAGGCGATGATCATTGATATCAATGGCGCCACTCCAGTTGTTACGCCTATCGACCCGATGGCTAATGCCAGAAAATTCCAAAACGCCGTCATGCTCCCTACGGGTGAAGTGATGATTATTGGCGGGAACTCGTCAGGCATAAAGTTTAATGACAGCGGCTCAATCCTTGAGCCAGAAATCTGGAACCCTGACACCAAAAAGTGGCGGACGATTGCGGGCATGACTAAGCCGCGTAACTATCATTCGATTGCTTTGCTTATGACTGATGGCCGCGTGCTCGCAGCGGGCGGTGGTTTATGTGGCGGCTGCGCAGCGAACCATCAGGATGGTGAAGTGCTATCACCTCCTTACTTATTTAATAATGACGGAACGCTAGCGACTCGACCAACAATTACCAATGCACCCGATGCGATTAAGTACGGCCAGACGTT
>CALHTA010000007.1 GCA_938038645.1 uncultured Thiotrichaceae bacterium | reverse complement strand
AATGCCTGGTTTAATCATATGTCTAAGCATGTAGCCAGGAATCAATGAGCGGTATTGCTCGTTATGAGCTACCGCATGAGGACGTGGGCCAACAATAGACATTCTACCTTGTAAAACGTTAATGAACTGAGGAAGTTCATCTAAGGATGTGCGTCGTAGGAAACGTCCTATTGGTGTAAAACGATCGTCATCTTTTTGAGCCTGACGCACATTATCACCGTCCTCACACACTGTCATTGTTCGAAACTTCCAGACTAAAATTTTCTCACCTTTCAAACCGTATCGAGTCTGTTTGAAAATTACAGAGCCTTTGGAGGTTAATTTGACTGCTAAGCTAATACCAAGCAGTACAGGAGAAATAAGTACGAGAATAGCACCGCCAATCATTACGTCTTCGATACGCTTTACTAAGGCATGATCAGATGAGAAGGGGGAGTCGTAAATACATAAGACGGGTGTGTCAGCTATTTCTATAAACTTGCTGTGTAGCAAGTTAGTGGTGAAATAATCGGGTAAAAGGCGAATTGGCGTTGCGCTATCAGCTAAGTCATCCAGCAATGAGTGCATGCGTTTCTTAGCTTCAACGGGGAGTGCGAAGTAAATCTGGTCCCACTCACCTTGCCTTGCAGATTTAATCATGTCCGAGTAATTACCTAGATTGGCATACCCGCCAAAATCCTTAGGACTCTCACTCTGACGTTCATCATAAAAGCCAGCAATCCGATATCCAAAGTCTGGATTGTTTTCTAGTTCACGGGCAAAACGAAGTCCATTTTCTGTCATACCAACAATTGCGACAGAGCGATTGTTAAGACCAAGACGTTTGAGATGTGAGAAAAACTGTCTAAGCAGTAGTCTCGCAAGGATTAAAACAACAGGAGTCGTCAGCAACCAAGCAAGTAGAACAACACGAGAGAACTGTTCGCTAGTTTTAGAGATGAAAGCAATAAAAACCATCGAAAGGAATGTTAGCAACCAAGCAACAATGATTCTTCCCGCTTCATCATGAATCGGGCGTCCGCCCCAAGACGTATAAATTTCGGTAAAACGGCCATAAAGACCAAATAATACAACTGCGGATAATCCCGCTACTAAATAACCTTGAGCATTATAAAAATTAGTGTACAAGGCGCCCAATATAAGTGGCATTAAGATAACAAGTATATCTACGAGGCGGTAGATTAATTCTGAGCTTATTCTTTTATCGTCCACTGTAGGCCTCTTGGTATTGATCTTGGTTACTAGTGGGGGTCTCTAGATCCAAGAATGGTTCAATGTTTCTAATTACAATCATAAACATTTCTATGTCTTTTAATGCGGCATTGTATACCAATCACACATCACGGGAGGATAAATCTTTCTCCCAGCGGTATTCGTTAAGCCGTTTAAACTGTTTTTTCGACCTAATCCTAATAATGCCAGCAATGCCAATATAAATTAGCGTGGAAAACCAGTCGCGACTCAACAATCGGTCCCGCATCACGCTACCATATTGTTTCTTTTCAACTACCTTGCATTGTCCAGTTGCCATTAGCTGCATATTACCTAGTCTTGCACGGGTCTTAATTTTAATTAGCGAGTAAATGTCTTTCGGCGCTCTAATGTAAATTTCAGTACCAGGGACATTGCTTATTTCCCGATTCCAAAAATTACATCTTATAAACCCATCATCATTTATGACATCAGGAAACTTTTCAAAACGACTGCGACCTTCCTCTGTAATAATATAGCTACAGGTGGCAATAACACCTTCTTTTATATAGGGCAGGTTGACCCAAACTTTATAATAAGTTTGAACAATCCAAGATGAATGTGATGTGTCTATAATAGGCGTCGGGGCCGCTAAAAGAACATCACTAGTCTTTAAATACTGATTGACACCCGAGACACAGTTTGGGCTTAGCTTGGTATCAGCATCAATGTAGTAGACAGGGAAAGTTAAGCCAAGTTCACGAGCAAAAGCTTCTGCTTCATTAAGCGCATTCACTTTTGAAGGGGTACTTATGTCTAAACAGTGAATGTCAGGATAGTTTTTGCGTACTATGTCAGCAGTGTTATCAGTGCAGCCATTACAGGCGACAATAATGTGATCGACTTCTGACTGTTGAATAATACTGTCCAAGCAGGCTTCTATTACACCTGATTCATTGTGTGCTGGAACAATTACAGTAGCCATTATTTATAACCTGCCATCCATGACTTGCGTTGCGTGAATATCTCTTTCCACTCCTCATGAACCAGCTTCGCATCTTTTTTGATAACTGCTTTAAGTCCACTTAAAAGGTACTTGTTGAAAACATGAGTCAATAATAAGCCGTTAAATATGGGTTGTTTCCAGCTAGGTTCATGTTTCTTAATAAAGTGAGCTTTGCCTTTAAGTAGCTTAATCATCTTGCCTGACAAGTTTACTTCACTTACACCACCATGATGAATGATTCGTGCATTAGGAGTCACTCTAGGCTGATAGCCTGCATCAATCGCACGAATGCAATAATCCGCTTCTTCTGCATACATAAAAAATGTTGTATCCAACCCTTCAAGGGAATCCCAAAGGGCACGCGGTGTTAAGAAGAAGCAACCCGTTATTACATCGACATCTCTTTCGGAAAGGCGGTCCCAGCAACCATAGTTGTCATAATTGAAAAAACAGCTGCCACGAAAAATTTTGCTCAAGCCCGTCGCGCTAAAGACAAGCGTTTTAAAGCTTATTCTTGCTCTAGCATTATTAGGATTTAACGAGAGGTCGTTGTTGAGTGTTACTCCACCCCAGACACCTGCTTTAGGATGTTGTTTGGCAAATTCGACTAACTTATCGATGGCTCCATCAAGGATGACGGTATCCGGATTTAGTAAAAGGATATAGTCTGCGTGTCCTGCTTTAGCGCCAACATTAACCCCACCCGCAAAGCCCAAGTTGGCGCCAGTTTGGATGATCTCAACGCTAGGGAATTTACTGTTAATCTTTTCAACAGAGTCATCTGATGAGTTGTTATCAACAACAATGAGATTTACATCCGTTTCTTTAGTTTGCTCAAATACAGACTCGATAGCTCTGACGGTATAGTCTGCCGTGTTATAAGAAACAAGGATTATATCGACTTGGCTCATTCTGCAATCATTCCGTATTCGACAGTGTGAATGTCGCTTTTGATAATTTTTGCTGGGTTGCCCGCAACAATGCTGTTTGAGGGAACGTCTTTAGTCACCACGCTACCAGCAGCAACAATAACCTCATCACCAATCGTTACGTTTGGCATGATGATTGAAGCACAACCGATAAAGCAATGTTTACCAATACGGGTTTTAGCGGCATGCCTGCGAGAGGCAAAGTCATGTGACAAAATGATGGCGTCGAAGGCGACCATGGTTTTTTCACCAATGGATAAGCCCTTTGGGTTTGTTTTGTCAATTCGCGCTTTGAGTGATATCCGAACATCTGGTGAGATATCCATGCCATACATCGTGCGGTAGTACCAAGTACGAGCATATAACAAGCGGTTACGAAGATTAACCAGAACCATAAACATGCGTTGATTGACGAAACGAGCTCTCATAGAAATTATGCCTTATTTCATTTTATTTTGATAAGCAGCTTTGATTCTGGCGATGTGCGAAAGCTTTGTCACAGAATCATTAAGTTGCTCATGGTACTTGGCCCAGCTGATTGAGCCCAATACAAAAAAGAACATCGGTTGTATTTTGCCGAAGTAATCAACAGTAAATCCGATGAGAATCAAAGACATTGACGCCATGATCCATGAATTAACCATCCACTTCACTGCTGGGTGGTGCTTGTGGAGTACTCCCAAGACATTAAACACCGCATAAAAGCTGCAAAATAAGAGAATAAACCCTGCGAATACACCGTGCTGCATGGTCACTAATAACCAAAAGCTATCGATACTTGAATTCATCCACTCTGGACGTGACCAATCATGCAACCCAATTCCCATCACAGGGTTGTCGGCGATGTCATCCATAGAATGCTCCCATTGCAGCATTCTGTAATACCCTGTGACCGGATTGAAGGTCAGATAGGAGATTAGTATGGCAAAAAAGCCTCGGTTTGATAATGCATTTATCAATAAGAAACTTGCAAACGCAAAGAATGCTAGCGAAGACCAAAGCCTTTTTGCACCTTGCCAGTAATGTGCCAGCATCGCTGTCGCGCCTTGAAAAACAACGGCAAGTAATGGGGCCGATGATAGCGTTGTTATCATGCCAATTAAGAGTGCTAGGGCTCGCCCAAAGTTAATCCACTTAAATTTATTAATCACTAACAATATGGCAAACGGGAAGAAAATGGCTCCGATTGTTCCGTACAAGATTGGGTGAGCAAATAGATTGGTGGTACGCATGATACCGAAGCGAATGTAGTAGTGCGTATAGAGGCGATAATCCAAGGAATTATTACCCGTAATCATTGTTGCCCAGTCGTGTAAGATGCGATGTTTGGCGAACGCTTCATAAAGCGAGAAGAACACCATCACCGATAAGATCATCACAAAACCAAGATTAACAAAGTAATATCGTTTCGGGGTAGTGATAAACAGTCGCGCTAGGTAAAAGGAGCCGAGTACTTCGATGGCTAAGATTCCAGATGATTCCAAGCCTTTTTGCACGCCGTGATTATACATTAAGCTTGCGGTGGCCAGCATAATGAAGGCGCCGAGTAGCACATCAACAAAGTCTGCTTTTTCCAAGACTTGTCTAATATTAATTATGCTAACAACAAGTGCTAAGCCCAACACCACTCGATAGGTCTCGATTCTTAAAGAGCCAAGCAAATAGTGAAATTCCACCGGTATAAAGATGGAAATAATAAAGAGTATGGTCAGTATTCTTAGAATCATACGTTTGTGGCTTCACTTATCTGTGGTCGGGATAGTAGTTTTTTTATAAAAAACAGACTAATTACAATAGCGACGAGGACACCATTGGCAAGTAAGGTTGCGGTTGCAGCTCCTTCAATTCCATATATAGGGATCAGTATGATATTCGCTACTAGGTTAACAATCATAGCCACCGTTAGAGCAATATTTAGATAACGTACTTTCTCACTAGCAATAAACATGAAAGAAAAAGTTAAGCTTGCCGCTCGTAATAGCTGAGCGAGTAATAATAGTGCCAGCGCTTGCTTTGCGGCTAGGTATTCTGGTTTAAAAACTATGAGTATCAAATCTGACAGTGCATACATTACACCCGTAACAATGATTAAAACAGCGAGCACCAAAGCCGTCGCTTGCCAGAAGAAATTCCAGAGGCGCTCTGGTTGGTGATTGTATATGGCTAATAGTCTTGGGTAAATCGTTGCATCCAGGGCGCCAAGAAAGAATAAGCTAATATAAGACACCTTGGCTGCTACATTATAGAGCGCAACCTTTTCATTACCTAAAAAATAACCAACCATCAAAGCGTCTGCAAATATCATCATGAAGGAAAAGAATGATATAGGTGCTAGAGGCAGTGACTTAATAAATAGCGCTTTGAGCTTTGGTGCATTGTTATCAGACCAAGATCCGTTTTTGATGAAAGGTCGGACAACAAAAAACGAGAAGAATCCCGTTAGTGACAAAGATAATATATAAACAACAACGTGGCCGCCGCCGGTTGAAAAGTAATTCCAGGTAAAAGCAATGAGTACTAAAAAGCTAACGCCGGGTAATGCGTTTTGTGTAAGAATCGACAAAGAGCTATGTCGAATAGCTTTTAGGTAGAAGCTATTAACAAACATAAAATTAAAAAAGATGACGCACACGGACGCCCACATCAAATGGCTTAGCTCGATATCGCCGTGAAAAAATGCTTCACGAACATAAGGGCTCATTAGCAGCCATATTCCCACAAATAAACCTGAAATCAGCAATACTAATTGGTGAGTATTCTTCAGATAAGCTTTTTTGAAATCTATGTGGTCTTCGTGGGCACTCGCCACTTCTTTGACAATGAGTTGATCCAAACCAACTCTGCTCACTAATGCGACCCCTGAAACAAAGATCATTAGTAAGAAAACAACCCCTGCATTTCCCAAACTTAATTGGCGAGTAATCAATATTGCCACAGCAAAATTAAGCGCCACGCCTGTGAAGCGGGCAATCATAGAAAGCGCGCTTTGTATTATCAGAGGGTTATGAAGCAGCTTTTGGAGGATTTGCATTGCTTAGCTAAGAGTTCCGTCTATATAGTCACCTAAAAACGTCACTAATTGTTCACGCTTGTGATTTTCTGACTCTGCAGGGCAATCTAGGCTTTCACGCTTGCTTAGGTGAGCAAATAAATCTTCTTGAGTAGTGGCAGTGTAAACGCCAGGAAGCTTACCCATCCATAACAAACCATCTGCTTGATGATTGTTTCGGTGCTCGCCTAATTCAAACTGACGATTGATGACGATAATAGGCGTCTGGTGCTGCCTTGAACTTATTATATTACCCATTCCAGCATGTGAAACAAATGCTGTTGAATCTTTGATGTAACCATTGTACTGGTCACCATCTAAAAAACGTTCCCATTTCATATGTTTGGGCTCGTAATCTCCATCGCCAATCTGTGCAAAAACAGCTTCATCATTGGCTTCTGCCCATTCATCCATATACTGAATGAGGCGATCAAACGAAAACTGTGTGCCTACGGCTACAAAAATCATAACACTGAACCTTGGTAGCGAATCTTCTTACCGTCACTTAACGGCTCCCACTGCGTCACCACTAGGTTCGCATGGTTCTTAACCATTTCACCAGAGCGGGATAGTTTGGCAACGTTTGCAATGCTATCGACCCAGATAGTTTTGATTGGTAGCACTTTGGCAATCAGAACAGCAATCGCACCGGGAGCCGCACCGGTTGAAATAATGGCAGAAGGTCGTTCCTTGATCATTATCCACAACAATTGAAAAGCAAGGGGGATAAGCTTCAATTTACTATCAGCACTTGCGTCCGTAATATTGTGAATCTTACGATGACTCTTTTGTGATCCGTACTGAGTTCCGGGTGTCGCATACACGACATCAAATCGAGACTCCATTTCATTACAGATTTTATTAAGCTGGATCCAATGGCCACCAGGCGATGATATGGCCAATATTTTTTGTTTTTTACTCATTCTAGCGTTTATGCCGAGGTAGGTTTATGGAAGTAAAATGCGGCTTGGTCACCTTGTTGCTCAGCATTGAGTGCCTTGCTACGAATCGCATATTCACTGATTTTGTGTTCGCTGAATATCGACTTTTCAGGGTTGACAGCATAAGAGCGCTCGTCATTTAGCGGGATATCTTTCAAGTACTGCTCGCTGCCCCAGTATTGGAAAGCGAAAGAGTCGTAGACGGTTTCTTTCAGCTCTAGGCCACTTTGGTCAGCTAAGCTTTGCATGCTCTTTTGCGAGTGTAAGAACAAGTGACGAGGAGCATCTAATTGCACCCAGTCAACGCCATAATGATCCCAAGCCCAACTGCTGACGGTCGGCACGCGAATCATGCAAACACCGCCGGGCTTAAGAAGCTCTTCTATTTTCGCGATGACTTCGTGCTGATCCATGACGTGTTCGAAAGAGTGGTTCATCATGATGAAGTCCCAATCACCTTCAGTTATTTCATGAATGGATTTCTGTTCAATGATTAATCCATTATCGTATTCAATTTTTTTAGCATTGAATGGATCAGCCCCTAAAATATTTTCAAAGCCACATTCTTTGAGTGAATGAAGAAGGTGGCCCGCACCACAGCCAATATCTAAGATCTTTGATTGCATCGTGACATTAGCTTTTTGTAATCGAGGCAGTTTGTCATGCGGCTTGCGCATTTGCAGTAGCTTACCGATGAATCCATGTCCAGTGGCTGCGTAGCGATCACGCGCAGTGATCATTGCTTTTTTCAAACCTGTTTCGGGTTTAATCTCGTCATAAGAATAGTAATCATCGCCTGGGTAGTAATCCTGAATGTTGTCGGGCACTTCAGCGATCTGTAGACACCCGCAATTTCCGCACTCAAAATAAGTGTGTATATCACGCATGCCAAGCATCATTTCACGGGCTTCATGGGTCTTATTGTTTTCACTGTTCGAACAGATGCGACACTGCATTGTCTCAATCCTAAATTTTTTGTAAGCTTTTAGTCGAAGCTAGTCGTTAATGGGCTGCTTAAAGGTTCATTAGTTGATCATTTATATAAAGATTAAACCTTGCT
>CALHTA010000006.1 GCA_938038645.1 uncultured Thiotrichaceae bacterium | reverse complement strand
ACTTCTGGCCAAACAATCACTATCGATGCCGTTGGTAATGACACGGGTGATGGCTTGTTTATTACTAAAGTAGACACGCCTGCACCATATCCTAGTGGTTCCGCGACAATTGTTAATAATAAAGTTCGTTACACGGCACCTGCTAACTTTGTTGGTACAACAAATTTTTGGTATCAAATACAAGATTCCAGCGGACGTAAAACAAGTAACGCGATTACTGTTAAAGTAAATGCAGCTACTGCAAGTTCTCCATTCCCAACTGCGGGTAATGATACGGCTCAAACTACTCGTGGTACTCCTATTACGATTGCCCCTCTTTGGAATGACACGGGTACAGAGTTAAAGATTACGGCGGTTGATGGTACGACTACTCAAGGCAGTAAGACTCAGATCGTTGGCACAAATAAGATCCTTTACACACCTTCTATATGGTCTAAAGCTGGAGATACTTTCTGGTATGTGGTAACCGATAAATTTGGTCGTAAAAATGCCGCCAAAATTGTTGTTGCCGTTAGCACTTCACCGACAAGTTCTGGTTCTTACCCTACAGCGGGTTCTGATAACTACACCGTTAAGAAAAACTCTACGGGAAATGTTTTCAATGTATTTAGTAACGATACTGGTTCAGGCCTGACATTCAACCAGTTATACGCTTACACTCAGAAAGGTGGGCGTACATTTGATAACAATGGAAGCGTTAGATATAACGCACCTTCAGGGTTTGTTGGTACAGACCAATTCTGGTACTCGCTGAAGGATTCAAGCGGTCGCACAAATTCTGCAAAGGTTACTATCACTGTTCAAGATACTGTTGATCCAGTTGACCCGGTCGACCCAGTGGATCCCGTTGAGCCTAACGTAGCTCCAGATGCGGTTGAGGATATTCTTCGTTCAACAATTAACGCGCCTGAGTTTGAAATCAATGTGCTTGCAAACGACACTGATGCCAACAGCAACGATACTCTTAGAGTGCAAAGTGTTGCACCGGCAAGATCAGGCTCAGTTAGGTTGGTGAATGGAAGAGTTTTATATACTCCACCAAGTTCTCCGACCAGTGATACTTTCCGTTACACAGTATCTGATGGAAGAGGTGGTACTGATTCTACAGCGGTAACTATTGGTGTACGTGACCCTAATAACCCTACGACTAACCCTGTAATCACCGGAGAGTTTATTACTTTAGCTCCAGGCGGTTCGGTCGTTATCAGAGTGCTTGATAATGATTTTGATCCTGACGGTGATGCATTGATCCTTGATCAGGTGACTGGTGGTTCTCAAGGTACTACAACTAAAGTTGCTGATAATAACGGTAACTTGAACTGGGTCAGATATACAGCTTTGCCTAATGCATCTGGAACTGATCAGTTCTTTTACGGTGTAGCAGATGGTCTAGGAGGAAACGGTTCTGGAAAGGTCACTATTACTTTCCGATAAACCAAGCTCACGACTAATAAAGCCGCAGCTAGTCTTGTACTAGCTGCGGCTTTTTTGCATGTCGAAGATTTACCATTTCGTGATAGCATAAGCACATTATGAATGACGCAGTGTTGTTGCTAAATAAAAGAGCGTATCGCGAATGAGTCAGGTTGTAGTGAAAAAACGTAAGCGTAGTTGGATGAGACTTTTATTAGAAATAATAATAATCCTAGTCATCATTTTTGGTTTACGGATGTGGTTTCAACGAGATTTACCTTCGGGGCCGGCACCAAGCTTTCAGGCAGTTTTGATAGATGGCAAATTGGTAAATATTAAGGACTATCGTGGTGAGCCATTACTGCTACACTTTTGGGCAAGTTGGTGTAAATTTTGTAAGCTTTCTGAAAGTAGCATTACGAATATCGATAAAGACTGGAATGTCTTAAGCGTAGCTTTTCAGTCGGGAAATAAAGACGAAGTTAGCCAGCACATGAAAGAAAGGAATATAGAGTCTTGGGCCGTTGTTCCTGATGAAGACGGCAGGTTAGCAGAGTTATTTGGTGTTAAAGCAGTACCAGCCAGTTACATAATTGACAGTAAGGGCCTGATTAAAGTGAAAGAGGTTGGTATAACCACGACTTGGGGTCTTCGGGCGAGGCTCTGGTACGCGCAGAACGTTGATGGATTTTTTGAAACGTTGGGTTTTAGTTCAGCTCAAGCTGATGACAAAATTACCACTGAATAAGCTGATGGATAATAAAAACAAGATTGATGCCGGTTACCTCGCTAGGCATTTTGAAACTCAATGGTCCGAAATAAAGGTTTTTGAAGTTATCGACTCAACCAGTAGCTGGCTAAAAGAGCAAACTGAGTACCCTCTAGTTTGCCTTGCCGAAGAGCAAACTAACGGCCGGGGTAGAAACGGCAATCGTTGGCATTCTCCAGACGCTGAAAATATTTACCTATCATTTAATTGGTTGTTTGGGTCTCAGCCAAAACACCTTCCTTTATTGAGCCTTTGGATCGGTATTGCCGTTGCTCAGGCGATTGAAAGTTTGGGTGTGAATGGCCATGGTATCAAGTGGCCTAACGATCTGTATTGGTTGAATAAAAAGCTAGGTGGCATCTTAATTGAAACGAGTAGTGCTTCATCAGGGGTAATTGTTGGTATTGGTGTAAATACCAATGTTTTGGTTATCGATGGTGTAGATCAGCCCTGGACTAGTTTGAGCAATATCTTAGGTGGTACTGTTGATCGGAATAAATTGCTTATTACTTTGCTAGATGAGCTGTGGCGGGCGATGATAGCTTTTCAGCAGTTAACTCCTGATACGCTTCGGCTAAGCTGGTCGAAGTGGGATTTACTTCAAGATAAACAGGTTTCATTCCAAAAAAATGGTGAGATACTGGAAGGTATTGCGAGAGGTATTAATGCTTCTGGTTACTTACTAGTTGAGATGTTGTCCGGTGACGTTATCGCTTTCAACACTTCAATTTCTAAGGTGCGTTGGTAATGAAGTTATTGATTGATATGGGTAATAGTCGCCTTAAATCTGCTGTCTCGGATGACTTTGGAAATCTGTCTCAATTTATCTCAAAAGCTTATGATGGGCAAAAGCCTATTGAAGTCCTAAAAAAACACTTGGATAAGTATGCAAATGTTGAAAAAGTTGTTTTAGTGTCCGTACTTGGCAAGACTTTTCATGAGCTTGTTCTCAATCTGTTTAAGGCACGCAAGACTACCTTAATTTGGGCCAGGTCTGAACGGGAAGCATATGGCATAGTGAATAATTATCAGGAGCCAACACAGTTAGGCAGTGACCGTTTTGTTGCTTTGGTCGCTGCAAGAAAGGTTTTCCCTAACGAAAATTGTATTGTTATTGATTGCGGGACCGCTGTGACTGTTGATGCCTTGTCGTATGAAGGAGAGTTTTACGGTGGCGTTATCATCCCCGGATTGAAGCTTTGGTCAGAAAGCCTGATAAAACGAGCAGGTCAGCTAAATGAGCATCAAATAGATGACACTGATCTGTTTGCTAAAGATACAGCTCAAGCCATTGGGAGTGGTAGTATATTTGGTTTAACCAGTGCTGTAGAAGGAATTTCTAACAGAATGAGCCGGAAACTTGAAGAGCAAACACAGGCTAGTGAAGCCTCAAGGTTAGTTATCTGTGGGGGTGACGCCGAGTTAGTTCACAATTATAGCCAACTAGAGTTTGAGTTGGTGCCAAATCTGGTTTTAATCGGCTTAGCCGAATATACTTAGCCATCATGCGTATTTTAATTATTGCCTTAGTTACATTAAATATACTTTATTTCGTAGGAGTATATCTTTTTAGTGTGGCTTTTGATCGACCACCACCTCTTAAAGAACCTGGCATTCCAACCATAAAGTTGTTGGCGATGAATGCTGGTGAAGCATCTGTGTCTGCTCAATCAAGTGACGCCTGTTTCACTGTTGGACCCTATAACCTTGAGCAAACAGCCAGAAAAATGGCAGAAAAGTTGTCTAAAGCTGGGCGTGCCGTCAGAGTAAAGCGACAGCAGACAGATCGTATTCAAAAATATTTAGTTTTTCTGCCGCAGCAGCCAACACGCGAAGCAGCAGAGCAGATTGTTGTTGATATTAAGAAAAATAAAATCAAGGAATACGCCATTATTGATTCTGGCCCCTATAAAAATGCCATTGCTTTGGGTACTTTTAGCGATTTAGATAAGGCTAGGCGCCATACTGAGTATATTCGCTTCCTTGGTTATGATGCTAAACACACAGAGCAACAGCAAAGAGCGATTGTTTTTTGGGTAAGCTATGACGATACGTTTAGTGAACCCACACCTGTGATCGCTTGGAGTAAGGCAATCGACCCAAATTCCGTTGTTCAGAAAATATCAGAGGCTTGCGAATATTAAAATGAGAACCTTGTTACTAGTTGCTCATGGCAGCCGTATGACTTCTTCTAATGATACTGTTGCCGCTTTGGCGGACAAACTAAGGCCTAGGCTGCCTCAATATGGCTTTGATCTAATTACTCATGCTTTTTTAGAGTTAACGGAGCCTAGTATTTCTGATGGAGTGTCTGATCTGGTTGACGCTGGAGCCACTGAAGTGGTTGTTTTGCCTTACTTCTTAGCGCCAGGTACTCATGTGGTAGATGACGTGCCTGAGCTAGTTAGTGAGGCCAAGGAAAAGTACCCAGAGGTAACATTCACCGTGATGCCACATTTAGGTGGTGTTGACGGAATGGCTGATTTGATATTGGCGACCGCCAGCAAGGCTGAATAAGCCCCAATACTTAGGTGGATGAAAACCAAACTGCCGTGGTAATCATTGACCTTGAACCAAGGGTTCAAGTGGGAAAAATGAGAATGAAGTAAGGCTTCCCGAATGAACGGTCGTGCGCACAGTCATTCCACAAACATTCCCGGGTAAAGTAAATAGGCTCAAGGGATAACCCGAATACTCACAAACAACCCAGTAGACATCCGAATACTTAATATAGTGCAAACCAGCCGATTTGTTAAGTGTTGAATGATTAATCGGATAGTTGGTTAAAATTTAACTAACAAGCGATTAAGTCTTGCATGTTTTCTTTTTGTTCGCTATAACGATAAGTGGTAAAACCAAAAGGAAACTAAGATGTTGACGGTTAAACAAAGCAACGTTCTGAATGTCATTCGTGAGTTCATTCGGAACAATCAGCGTCAACCAACGCTGGAAGAAGTTGGCTTCAAATTAGGAATAGGTCGAAGCACGGTACATAAACATGTTCAAGCTTTGATAAAGGCTGGGCTGCTATTTGAGTCAACAGGAAAGTTTGCATATGAATATGTGGATGAAGATGAAGAGCTTGGAAGCTTACCCTATTTAGGGTTGATTGCCGCTGGTAAGCCACTTGAGGCATTAGCAGACCCACGACAGATAAATCTCGCAAGGTTCTTTTGTGGCGCAGGGCGCTATGTGCTTCGTATCAGTGGTGATTCTATGATCGACGCTGGTATCTTTGATGACGACTATGTCGTTATTCGCAAACAAGAAACAGCGCGCCCTGGCAGTATTGTTGTTGCCTTAGTTGATCAGCGTGAGGCAACGCTTAAATACTATCATCCTCATTCCACTGGGGTTATTGAGCTGCGTCCAGCCAATGAGGCACTGGAACCCATGTACTATCAAGCTGATAGTGTGGTTATTCAGGGTGTTTTAATCGGCGTATTTAGAGATTATCAATAAGTAGTCTAGGAAGCGAGCGACTACTGTTAGTCGCTCATTCCGTTTTGCAGTGCATCCAGTACTATCGGGTCAATAAAGCTAGAGACATCGCCCCCAAGAGAAGCTACTTCTTTTACAAGTGAAGAAGAAATGAAGGCGTATTTTTCTTCAGGCATCAAAAAAACTGACTCAATTTCTGGACGAAGACTACGGTTCATGCTGGCTAATTGAAACTCATACTCAAAATCTGAAACAGCCCTCAAGCCCCTAACCATGACACTCGCGCCTTCTTGGTGGGCGAAGTCTGTTAGTAAGGTACTAAAACCTTTTATTGATAGGTTATCAAATTTGTTGCGGTAGACAGTCTCAGCTAACTGAATACGCTGCTCCAAAGTAAATTTTGGATTCTTCTTTGAATTGGAAGCGATAGCCAAAATGACGTGATCAAATAAATCACACGCTCTTCTAAGCAAATCGGTATGCCCATTAGTAATTGGGTCAAAGGTTCCGGCATAGATGGCAGTGATAGGTTTTTTAGAAATTGAAGTCATAATCTAAGGTCGAGTTAAGTATTAATGAGGTCGAGCGACAGATAGAACGAATTCAAGCTCTTGAAGCTTTTGGGCAACATTGAGCAAATGATTGGTGTCCAGTACTTCAATGGTAATGGCAAAAGTTTTAGTGTCCTCATCACCGCTGATGTGCATTTCTTCAGTATTAACATTCAAGCTGTGTAGGGTGTTGCTAATGCCTGAAAGACAGCCAACACGATTGCTGGCATCGATAGTGAGTTTGGCGTGGTA
>CALHTA010000005.1 GCA_938038645.1 uncultured Thiotrichaceae bacterium | reverse complement strand
GGACAGGTTGAGGATGAGCTCAAGCAGAATGCTTGGCTAACTTGCCCTGTTGATCATGCTATTTTATTTGATACTCCTTACAGTGAGCGTTGGACAAGCGCTGCCAAAACACTGGGTGTTGATGTGAATTTGATGAGTGATTCAGTAGGTCATGCCTGAAAGATGTCTACCGTTCTTATTTTTGACTTTGGTTTAAAGCGTACCGGCGTAGCTATTGGTAACACTATCGTGGGCACAGCTTCCCCAGAAGAAACGCTGATAAGTGCGACCCCCGGTAAGCCTGATTGGAAAGGTATAACCCGCTTAATTGAAAAATGGAATCCTTCACAGTTTGTAGTGGGTATGCCGAAGCAACTGAATGGCGATGATACTGAGCTTTCCGCCCCTATAGAAAAATTCTGCAATCAACTCAATGGGCGTTATAATTTGCCTGTTGCTCAAGCTAATGAGCAGTTTAGTTCTATTGAAGCAGGTCGAAGGCTGAAGCAGGTTCGTCAAGCGGGTCGAAAGCAGAAAGTCAGTAAAGAAGAAGTTGATCGTGTTTCGGCGGTCATAATTTTTGAAAATTGGTATCAAAGCCAATAAAGCGATTATTTTCCTGGAATTTTCCTATGTTATTCGATAACAAACGCATCGACAAAATGTTGATTGCTATGCAATCTGATCTAACAAATTATTTAGCTGAGGAGCAAATAACCTCCCCAGTCATGGTTGGAATTCACTCGGGCGGCGTATTAGTTGCTCGTCGATTGCATGAAACGATGGAAATCGAAGAACCGTTAGGAGAATTAAATAGTGGCTTTTATCGGGATGATTTTTCCAGTCATGGCCTAAAAGCTCAGCTCAAGCCGTCGGTGATGCCATTATCCGTTGAAGGGAGACACATCATTCTTGTGGATGATGTATTATACTCCGGCCGCACCATACGAGCAGCGATGAACGAGCTGTTTGACTATGGGCGACCCGCTTCAATAACCTTGGTAGTGCTAATTGACCGTGGTAATCGTGAGCTTCCTATTGAGGCTCAAGTAGTGGGGGTAAAGCATGTGCTGGAACCTGCCGAATACTTGCAGGTGACAGGTCCGGATCAACTCGAAATGAGCATTATTCGACGTGAGCATAACTAACGAAAAACTAGTCCCCGGCGCATTGCCGGCCTCTCTTCAGCTCACGCAAGATGGGCAATTAAAACATTTTTTAGATATTGAAGGGTTACCAAAATCCCTTCTCACACAAATCCTCGATCGCGCAGAACAGTTCGTCACCCTCCCAAGCAATACGCAAAAGAAGTTTCCCTTGTTACGAGGGAGAACGGTTATGAATTTGTTCTTTGAAAACTCCACGCGTACTCGTATTACTTTTGAATTAGCCGCCCAGCGTTTGTCGGCCGATATTGTGAATTTAGATATTCGTAATTCATCGGCGTCAAAAGGGGAGAGTCTTCTCGATACCATTCGAAACTTAGAAGCCATGAACTGCGATATGTTCGTCGTAAGGCATCATCACAGCAGCGCGCCTCATTTTATTGCTCGCCACTGTGCGCCACATATCAGCGTGCTAAATGCTGGCGATGGTTATCATGCACATCCCACTCAAGCCATGTTGGATATGTTGACGATACGCCAGCATAAACAGAGTTTTGAAGGTTTGGTGGTGGCAATCAACGGCGATATTCGACACTCACGTGTTGCGCGTTCTCAAATTCATGCATTAAATACTCTCGGTGTAAAAGAGGTGCGGGTTATTGCTCCCGGAACCTTGATGCCAGTGGGTATAGAGGAAATGGGCGTTAAGGTTTTTACCTCCATGGATGAAGGATTGAAGGATGTCGATGTCGTCGTCATGTTACGCCTGCAAAAAGAGCGCATGCGTGGGGCGATGCTGCCATCTGAGAAGGAGTATTTTTCTATGTATGGGTTAACGGAAAAGCGCCTCAAATTAGCTAAGCCTGACGCCATAGTAATGCATCCTGGCCCTGTGAATCGGGGGGTGGAAATCGACTCTTCAGTGGCTGATGGTCCGCAGTCGGTCATTATGCAACAGGTGACTAATGGTATCGCGGTGAGAATGGCCGTTATGTCGATGGTCATGGGTACTCGTGCAATGGAGCAACAAATCAATGGCTAAGCTTTTATTTAAAAATGCACGAATCCTTGATCCAGCAAATGATGTTGACCAGCTTGGCGATCTACTGGTGATAGATGGCAAGGTTGCAAGTGTTTCAAGTGGGCCCTCAGATATAGAAGATGCTCAGGTTGTAGAGGCTTCTGGCAAATGGCTCATGCCGGGAATTATTGATCTTGGCGCCTATGTCAGGCATCAAGAGCTTAAAGCAACCGTTGAGTCAGAGTCCGCAGCAGCGGCAAATGCAGGAATCACGCATCTTTGTTGTATGCCTGAATACGCTAAACCCACGGATTCAACGGCTGAAGTAAACCTCATTCATGACAAAGCTTCAAAAAGTGGCAAAGTTCGTTTTGCAGTCATTGGCGCAATGACCGAAGGTTTAAAAGGCGAGCAGCTAACCAACATGGGTGGCTTGAAAAAAGCGGGTTGCATCGCAGTCAGTCAGGGGCACCATAAGTTTATTAGTCTCGATGTGATGCGCAAGGCCATGGAGTATGCAAAAACTTGCGAGCTACGCTTGTTTTTGCACCCTCTTGAGTATGGTCTAGTGGGAGAAGGCTGTGTACACGAGGGGGCAATGGCCACGAGGTTAGGCTTGCCGGGTGTACCAGTGACTTCTGAGACGATTGCACTGTCGAATATTTTACTGCTCGCAGAACAGACACATAGCAACGTACATATTTGTCGCTTGTCCAGTGCTGCAGGGGTTGACATGATTCGTAAGGCCAAGGCGCGCGGTATTTCTGTAACAGCAGATGTGGCGGCTCATCAATTACACCTCAGCGAACTGGATATTAAAGATTACAACCCACTTTGTTATACCTTACCTCCGTTAAGGGCAATGTCGGATCAAGCAGCTTTACGTGATGGCCTAAAAGATGGAACGATAGATGCCATTTGTTCTGATCACCAGCCACACCACATTGATGCCAAATTAGCGCCATTTCAAGAAGCTAGTCCAGGCATATCAGCTCTAGAAACCTTGTTGCCTTTAACATTGCAACTGGTCGAAGACGGCGTAGTTGACCTAAAGGCAGCCATTACGTGTTTGTCAGCGACCCCAGCAGAAATAATTGATAAAGAAGCAGGCTCTTTATCAGTAGGGAATAATGCAGATATGTTGTTATACGATCCTACGTTAAATTGGACCTTAGATGCTTCGACGATCTTTAGTAATGGTAAGAATACACCGTTTGTAGGGCGCGAATTTATCGGCAAAGTAATACAGACCTATGTGCGAGGCCAGCGCGCGGATACCTACTCATAAGGATTTAGCATGATACAAAGTATGACTGCTTTCGCTAGAGGCGATAGCGTGAATGATAAAGGTGCCTTGAGTTGGGAAATACGCACGGTTAATCACCGTTATCTTGATACAGCATTAAGATTGCCAGAAGGGTTTCGCAGCCAAGAAAATGACCTGAAAGAGTTGGTTAGGCAGTATTTATCGCGCGGAAAGGTGGATGCAACGTTACGTTTTGATCCAGAAGGTGCTGAAACTGTTGCTGCGATCAATCTTGATCAGGAATTAATTAAAAACTTGATTGCGGCACAAGCTGAGATTCAAACGCTTAGTTCATCAGCGTCAAATTTATCTGTCTCTGAGATTCTGAATTGGCCAGGTGTTGTTCAACCTGAAACGCTTGATTTTGATGACCTTTTTAAAGCTGCGGCAGTTTTGCTTGACGAAACATTAAAAGACTTAGTCAAAGCCCGATGTCGTGAAGGTGAGCGTTTAGTTGGGTTTATTGAGCAGCGATGTGATCAGATTGAAAAAATTATCGTCGCAGTTACTGCGAGACGTGAGATCGTTGTAGATGGCGCCCGTGAACGGTTAATGCAAAGAATCGAAGGTTTAGATCTTGAGTTTGACCCTGCAAGACTAGAGCAAGAGCTCGCGATTCAAGCGCAACGTTTAGATGTTAGCGAAGAGCTAGATAGATTAGTGGTTCATGTTCAAGAATTGCGACAGATTCTGGCTAGTGGTAAGGCGGTCGGCCGTCGATTAGATTTCTTGATGCAAGAGTTAAACCGTGAAGCGAATACTTTGGGGTCTAAATCTAATGATGCTGAAACGACTCGGTATTCAATGGATCTGAAAGTGCTGATCGAGCAAATGCGTGAGCAGATTCAGAATATTGAGTAATCGAAACCAAAAACAAAGTTGTGATAGAGAGCTTGAATTAGCCAAAAAAAGTGCCATTTTCCTTTTAGTTCTTCTTAATTAAATTGTTATTAGCAACATCTGAGCGGTAATAGGTCCATGGAATATAAAGATTATTACAAAATTTTAGGTCTGGAAAAAACCGCTGACACAGACAAGATCCGCAAAAGCTATCGCAAGTTGGCTAAAAAATACCATCCTGACGTTAGCAAAGAAGCGAATGCTGAAGAGCGCTTCAAAGAAGTGAAAGAAGCCTATGAGGTTTTGAGCGACCCTGCAAAGCGGAGCGAATACGACGCAATGGGGAGCGGTGGTTTTCGTGGCGGCGACCCGTTTCGACAGTATCAAGGCCAAGGGCGTCCAGCGGGTGGTGGTTATGATAATAGCTCTGGTTTCAGTGACTTCTTTGATACTTTTTTTGGTCGGGATTCATTTAATGGCGGTCACCGCCGGCAAAAACCAGAGCCGCAAACGGCAACAATTTCATTGGACTTAGAAGATATCTTTGAAGGTGCGAGCAAACGAATTCGTATTCAGGGTGGGGATAGTGTACAGGTTAAAATCCCTAAGGGAATCGAAGAGGGCAAGAAGATC
>CALHTA010000004.1 GCA_938038645.1 uncultured Thiotrichaceae bacterium | reverse complement strand
CGCGACCAATCGAAACGGCGCATGAAAATACCCAAAATGCTAATTCCAACCAGCGCCACTAAATCCCAAGAGGTTTGCTTAGACTGAAACGCTGCGAAGGCAATCATCATGAATAAGAAAGGCACTAACAGTGGGAAACGTACCGTAGTGAGTTTGGCGATACCGCCGGACATAAACAGGCAGAGGCCTGCGCCAAACACGTTGGCTAGCGCTAATGACCAAACAACAGTATAGGTAATGGGTAGGTCGTTGGTGACCATCTGTGGGCCAGCGTCATAGCCTAGTAAAATCATGCCGCCAATAAAGACCGCCATTGAGCCAGAGCCGGGAATACCAAATAACAATGTCGGTACTAAGCCACCGCCTTCTTTAGCATTGTTAGAACTTTCAGGGCCGATAACGCCGCGAATGTCACCCTTACCAAACTGAGATTTATCTTTGGCCGTTTGCACGGTATGTCCGTAGGCAATCCAGTCCACAACAGAGCCGCCAAGGCCTGGGATAACGCCGACAATCACGCCGATGGTGGAGCAGCGGATAGAGAGCCACTTGTTAGCCCACCAGTCTTTTACACCCACCATCCAACCGGAGCCGAGCTCACCGCTGGAAGAAATGGACTTGTCTTGTCGCAATAATGCGATAATTTCGGGTATCGCAAAAATACCCAGACCGATAATGACTAACTGGAACCCATCCATGAGATACCAATTGCCAAAATCTAGTCTGGATGAACCTTGAGCAGGTGCTTCACCAATCGCACCTACCATTAAACCTAAACAGGCAGCGATGATGCCTTTTAGCAAGCTGCTGCCTGCTAATACACCAACCATCGAAAGTCCAAGTATGGTCAGCATTAATAATTCGGGAAGGCCAAAGGCCAATACAATGGGACGAGCAATAATGATGAAAAAGGTGAGTACGACTGCACCAAAGATTCCACCAAACAGCGAAGAGGTAAATGCTGCTGCGAGCGCTCGTGCCGCTTGACCGTTTTTGGACAGCGGGAAGCCGTCCAAAACAGTCGCTTGCGATGCTGAGGAACCTGGAATCCCCATCAGCACCGAAGCAAAGGTGTCGGAGGTTGGTATGATCGCAACCAAACCAACCATCATCGCAAGGCCTGAGACAGGGTCCATACCGTAAATAAACGGCAGTACCAAGCTCAAACCTGCAATCCCTCCCAATCCAGGGAAAACACCAACGCATAGCCCTAGCAAAACGCCGATCATCAACCAGCCAATTTGCTTGAACGTGAATATCAGGGTGAATGCTTCACCCAGCGCCGGAAGGGCGACATCTATAAAGTCCATAAATTACTTCTTCAACTTCACGCCGTAACGGCTTTGTAGCCAATCTTTTACCCATGTCTTTGCTTTCTCATCAACATCAGTACCCATCTTCTTAAAGGTTGCTGCTGCCATGCCAGTCGCTTGAGGGTAAACACCTAGACGTTTCTTTGAAATCTCAGGGAAGTCAGGGCGCTCAGTGACTTTCTTAAATGCATTTGAGTAAGTTTCAACTAACTCTTCTGAGGCACCTTTTGGTAGGAATACCATTTTCTGTGCTGGGAAACCGGCGATGAAGAAAGCTTTCCATGCATCCCAAGCGTCACCTGAAGGCTCAACACCTTTAACTTTCTTGTAGACTTCCTTAAACGTTGGAATCTCTGGGAAAGTAGGGTCACGAACGATGTTTCCATCACTGTCTAAAGCACCCCAAGTCATCATTGGAACCGCTTTACCTTCTTTTACAAGCGGCGTTACTTTAGATAAGAAAGCTGAAGATGTTTGATAGTCAATGTTGGCTTCACCACGCTCAAACATCAAACGACCGTCACCACGACCTTTGATACCAAATACTGGGTCTACTTTCAGACCAAGCATCTGCCAAGCGAGTAGAGGCACTAGGTCAAGACGTGTTGCACCCTGTGAACCGTAGATGAAACGAGTGTCTAGTAGTGAACGAGGATTCGCATTCCACTTAGCACCTAGATCGGCTGGCAAGTAAGCAACACCACCGGTTGCAGTGGCTAGCACGATGTTCCAGTCTGCATAGTCAAACTTTACGCGAGGGTCGCCTAGTAAGAATGGGAACTGAGTAGAACCAGACGTTCCTAAAATAGTCATACCGTCAGGTCTTGCGTTCGCAGCAAACCAGTTAGCACCCTTAGTAGAACCTGCACCTGGCATGTTCTTAACAACAACTGTTGGGTTGCCTGGTAGGGCTTCTGAAAGCAAAGGACCGTAGAAACGAGCCCACTTATCTGAACCACCACCTTCTGAGAATGGAATGATCCACTCAACAGTTTTACCACTTAGATCAACTTCTGCAGAAGCGGTAGCTGAAAAACCTAGTGCTAATGTTCCAGCAGCAAGGCCGATGATTGTCTTGTTAATTACACGACGTAATTTATTCATAAAGATCTCCTCCTCAGAGAATCGGTTTGTTAAAACTATTTGATCGTGTAGCATCATAACGATTGATACTGTCCAAACCCTGTCGGAGGAAAATAAAGTGCGTATCGTTTTAGTGGAGGATAATGAAATGTTGCTGTCTGGCATTGGGAAAACTCTGCGCGATGAAGGGCATTCGGTCGATTTGTTTTCCGATGGCGCTCAAGCGGATTTATACCTTCAGCAAGAAGGCGCTGATCTGGCTATTTTAGATGTGAATTTACCGGGCATGGACGGTTTGTCAATCACACGTAATTTACGCAGTCGCAACCAAACCTTTCCCGTCTTGTTACTCACCGCCAGAAGCACGACAGAAGACCGCGTTAACGGTTTAGATGCTGGTGCTGATGATTATTTAGTAAAGCCCTTTGCCATGGAAGAGCTAGAAGCGCGGGTAAGAGCGCTGTCAAGACGAGCCGGTACTTTGCAGCCTTCAAATGAGTCAATTGGAAGCTTAAGCTATGAAAGGACCTCACGCCGGTTATTTATGGAGGATAAAGAATTAGATATTGCTCGGCGTGAGCTTGAGTTGTTTGAAACATTGCTGATCAAACAAGGCCAGTTTGTATCTAAGTCAAACCTTGCGGATACCTTATATGGTGTGGGTAGCGATGTTGATTTGAATGCCGTTGAGCTTTCTGTCTCTCGTTTACGAAGAGCGATAAAAGGCAGTGGTGTCGTTATAAGAACGGCACGGGGAATAGGTTATATGATTGAGGCAGAAGACTAACATGGTTAACGCTCATGGCTGAACGCGTCCGCTCACTTCACGCAAGATTACTTGCCGTCATCATTGTGCCGGTGCTGTTGGTTGCCGCCGTCTTGACGGTAATTCGATATTACGAAGTTCGCGAAACTACCCAGCAAATCTATGACACGGGATTGCTGTCTATTGCGCATGTCATCGCGCGTGATGTGGTGCTGAATCAAGGGGATTTGCTGGCGGAAAAATTACTCGAAACTTTGACCGATGCACTTGGCGATCAGGTGTTTTATCACATTGTGAGTGATCAGGCGCCACCTCTGCTTTCAGGTTACACTCCTCAGCCGGTGGCTGAAGGGGTTAAAACAGACCTACGAAAACCGATTTTCTTTGACAGCGAGTTTAGAGATCAACTCGTTAGAGCCGTCTCGTTTCGGGAGTATTTCACGACCAATGCTATGGAAGGGTCAGTGACGGTGACCGTCTGGCAAAACACGGGGCAGCGGCAAAATCTCACCCTGATGCTCGCAGGTCGCGGCGTAGTGACGTTAATTCTGGTTATTTTGGCGACGGGATTTATCGTTTGGTTTGGGGTGAACTATGGTCTGAAACCACTGCTTGATTTGCAATACGCGATTGAAAAACGTTCCCCGGATGACCTAAGCCCGATCAAACGAGCGGTACCGAGAGAAGTGTCCAGTTTACTCGAAGCCACAAACCAACTGTTTGGCCAGTTGCGAAATTCCTTTGCAGAAAAAGATGCCTTCATCGCCAATGCTGCGCATCAGATTCGTAATCCAATCGCAGGTTTATTAAGTCAGGCAGAAGCGGCGCAACGTACTAGTGATCCTGAAAAGCTTCGAGAGCGAGTAAGGGATGTTGCAGAAGCCGCCAGGCGGACCGCCAGACTGACCCAGCAATTGTTGTCAATGGAGCGCGTCAGTCAGAACGACACACTGGAGCATTTAGAGTCATTCGATATTGTTAATTTAGTGCAGGAGCATTTGGCAACCACTGCAAGTAGGGCATTTAAACAGGAGGTTGAATTGTCACTGACCGGGCTAGAGTCTGAAGTATTGGTTGAAGGCAATGCCATCTTAATCGGCGAGGCATTAGATAACCTGCTGGATAACGCACTACGCTATGGGAGTCGCCCAGGCAGTAAGATAGAAACGAATATTCAATCTGATGATGCCGTTGTTTCTATCAGTGTCACAGACACCGGTGGCGGCATCCATGACGGATTGCTGCCCAATATCTTTGAGCGTTTTACCCGTGGAAAAGAAGATGGGTCGGATGGTTGCGGCCTAGGTCTGGCGATTGCGCAATCAATTGTGCGCAAACACCGAGGCGATGTACAACTGGCTAGTTCCAACCAAGGTACGACCGCAACCATCACTTTACCCATTCTTATGACTTAACTAAAAGTTGTATTGAAGCCCAACTGAGACAACATCTACGTCAAAATTTACTGTTTTAGCGCCAGAACTGTCGAGGAAAGCAGTGTCTGTCCCGACGTTATTGTAGCGATCCCAACTGAGGCGTGCAGTGGCACGTCTATTCATTTTATATTCGAGTCCCACACCAACCGTCGCATCATTGCCTTTGTTTTGCGCAGCCAAGTGAGTTCTCGTAATCTGCGATCTACTGTCCCATCGGTATAAACCGGCTTTTCCATAAAGTGAAATGCGATGACTTAGTGGGATTTTACCAAGCAAAGAAAGACTGAGTCCCTTGGTCATCTGTATACCGCTTATCGTACCATCAGTCACTATTCCGGTAATACCTAAGTCTGTATAAGCTGCCTCCAGTGAAAATCTTGGGGTAAAATTATAGCCAGCATAAAGCTGTTTTGAGCTGTCTTCATCGTCTACGGTACAAAAGGAGCCAACGATATTACAAACATCCGGCTGAGTTAATGAACTGTTAGTAACGGTGCTTTTGGTGCTTCCATAGCCAACGCCGATGTAGCCTCTGCTAAAACTGTCGGCGGCAAAAGTAGAGCCACTGAGTGCAAGCCCTAAGGCGATTAAAATTCCTTTTTTAGTCATGCTTAAAATTCCTATTTAAGTTTTGGGTATAAGCGATGTACATGATTTCTCAGGCATACTTCTCTATCGCTAATACTTATCTTAGTAAAAATTAGAAATAATTCTGAGGAAATTTATTGCTTGCATAAATGGTATTAAGGCTCGTTAATGGGATTTAATAGCTTTATATCTATTTTTATAGGGTATACGACTAAGGTCTAGACTTGCTCGAAATAGGGTTTTGACGGGGAATTAGTGTTTGGGAAACGCTATTCGCGGGTGCTAGACTCTTTCCATTAACGTAAACGGCAACGTTGTTTATAGCCATTTACACACGTTATTGGAGAGATCACGCTATGCAAAAGTATCAAGACGTTTATCAACATTCACTATCTAACCCGGAAGAGTTTTGGGCCGAAGCGGCGACAGGAATTGATTGGATAAAACCTTGGGATAAGGTTGTTGATATGCAAACGACACCGGTTCCACGCTGGTTTGCAGGCGCAGAGTTAAACACTTGCTATAACTGTTTGGATCGTCACGTAGAAAATGGATTGGGTGACCAAGATGCATTGATCTACGACTCACCCGTCACCGATACCAAATATCGTTACACCTACTCGCAACTGACTGAAAAAGTAGCGAAGTTTGCAGGTGCACTAAGAGCCAGTGGCGTTGACAAGGGTGATCGGGTGCTCGTTTACATGCCGATGATTCCTGAAGCTGTCATCGCAATGTTAGCTTGCGCTCGTTTGGGTGCGATTCACTCCGTTGTATTTGGTGGATTTGCTGCAAAAGAGCTGGCAACTCGTATTGATGACGCGACACCTAAAGTCATTGTGAGTGCAAGCTGTGGTATCGAGCCAGGTCGTATTGTTGAATACAA
>CALHTA010000003.1 GCA_938038645.1 uncultured Thiotrichaceae bacterium | reverse complement strand
GGCATGATTAATGGTTCAATTAGTGGTAGTTGCCCTAAGGTATAGAACAGACTAAACTAATCTCATAGACGATTTAAATGTATTTTATACGTATAAAACTTACACAAAACTGAACCCCCGTTTAACCTTTGTGTCTGAGTTAGATAAAACGTTAGACTAGCGACTAGAGCCTTGTGTCAGGTTTTAGGTACATTGCATTTGAGCTTTCGGATAAAAGTTTGCCCAAGCTCAAAATTAAGGATATTGGCCTTGCAATATAAACTCATCATTACTGGTCCTGTTGGATCTGGTAAAACGACAGCCATTGAATCCCTCACTGATCAAACTGCAGTGAGCACAGATGTGCCTGTTTCGGATGATATTACTCTTCAGCGCAAAAGCACCACAACTGTTGCCATGGACTATGGCACGCTTAAAATAGATGATGTCGCCGAGTCCGTTGTTCATGTATACGGTACTCCAGGCCAAGAAAGATTCGATTTTATGTGGGACATCTTGTCAGAAGGTGCTGATGGGCTGATTATCTTGCTGGATAATAATCGAAATTATCCATTTCGCGATCTTAAGTTTTTTTCAGAGCAGTTTTCTGATTTCATAGAAAGTAATGGTCGTCTAATCATCGGAATTACGCGTCTCGATATTAGAGAACCTTTGCTGCCAGAAGTGTATGAAGATTGGATGGAACAGCTTGGATTAGAAGCTGAAATAATAAATATTGACCCACGCCAAAAACAGGATGTTCTGAATCTAGTTCACAAGGTTTTAGATCTCACTCCAATTGAGCGAGAAGAAGGCACTAAGTCTGAGCATTATTCTGCTGATCCCATGTACGCACCTAAGAGGTTACTAATTACTGATGATGACCCTTTTGAGCAAGCCGTTCCACCGCCATTGCCACGCACAAAAGAGTCTAGCTTTGAGCTAAATCAAAAAGCGATGACTGCGATTAATGGTCTTGAGGGTGTTACGGGTGTATCGATTACAAGCGAAATGGGTGAGCTTATTGACAGCACGATTGAGGATGAGTCTTTAAATCAGTTCATTGCCTATTTGTCTGGAATAACCCCCAATTTAGTCGAGATAGCCGAGCTTGGCCCAATCAATCGTATTATGCTGCGTGGACCTGAAGACGATAATTTAACGGTGTTCGTCGAAGACAGCCGATCGTTGGGTGTTTGTTCGCAGCGAGCTGTCTCAGTTCCTGCACTAAGTCAAAAGGTTGAGGATATGCTTCAGTGGTTGTAAGGGTAAAACGAATGGGTGTCGTCTAAATATGCAAGCCATTGTAGATACATTAGCTGCCTTAAGCGGAGTTCGTCATGTTGGCATTTATAAAAATGGCGAAGTACTAGGGAGTAGTTTCACTGATGAGCTTGAACAGGCAATGCTCAATAGCAGTGAGGTAATCAGTCAATTATTCCTTGCATTGGAATCCGTCGATAAAACGCATAATGAAATTTTTATTGCGGTAAGTAGCGGTTATCTTGCGGGTTTCAGAATGCACAGTGGGCATGTAGCGTTATTGCTTACTGACAAAAAGCTGAACTTCCCAATGGTCAGTATGGGAATCAAATCTGCCGCGGAAAGACTGAAGCAAGAATTAGAAGAAGCTCAGCAAAGGCTTGAGTTGCAACAGAGCGCCTCTTTAGCTCATGCGAGTGAAGCTTCGCCGGTATCTGAGCCAACTGATGAAGCGCTTACCCCTGTTATTAATCAGTATATCTATATATTGACGGAATTTTTAGGTCCAGCTGCAAGTGTGGTGGTAGAGGATGCTGTTGAAGAATGGAAAGGTACTTATGTGCAGTCCGCAAACAATTTAACGTATCTTGTTACTTTGTTATTGAAAGAGCTCGATACCGTCAAAGAAAAGCAGTTATTTAAAGCCAAAGCAGACAAAGTTATCCTGCCTGACATGTAAAGGATTACGTGCAACAATGAAAAAAATACGTAATAAAATAATGTTCACCATGATGGTGTTGACGTTGCTTCCGGCGATATTAATTGGCGCCTATAGTTTTTATACTACTTCTGAAGCGATTAAAGAAAATGCGCTGATTGAGCAACGAAATCAATTATTTAATGCCCATCAGTCCATTCAGGCAACCGTCTCAAGAGTAGAGTCTGACCTATTATTCCTACGAGATTCGAATGCTATGCAGTTGTACCTTTCTGCAAAGAAATCATCTCGAAAACGTAGTGCTTTGCTATTAACTAATCTACGACATTTGGCGCAACAGTTCTCACAGCAACAGCAAATCTATTCATCTGTTCGTTATCTGGATGCTAAGGGACAAGAGCTAGTCAGAATTGAGATGCGTGATGAGATTGCAACGGACCTCATTAAAAAGGACGAGTTGCTCAATCGAGAGCAAAGAGATTTCTTTACTGAGGCATTAAACCTGCAGAGTAATCAAGTTTATATATCGCCTCTCGAGTTAAGACGAAACAATGGAAAGATTGTCGAGCCCTATCAATCAACGATCCGTTACTCAACAGCAGTACGTGATGCGGACGGTAACAAGCAAGGGGTGCTGGTACTAAACTTAAATGCCGATGGCTTGATTAAGACACTCGTCGGTGAGAAGCAAGATAAATGGATAATCACCCTAACTGATCCTGACGGTTTTTATTTTTATCATCCTGATGAATCAAGGCAATGGAGTGGTCCTAGCAATTTAAATAAGCAGCAGAACATATTTGATGATGAAACGCTTGAGTTAAGTGCTATAAAAAATAGTAATGACACTATCACCTCTGAAAATGAATCTATGTTAGTGCTGTCTACTCCCGTTGTGCTGGGGAAAAACAGACCGAAGCTGGGTTATTTATTTAATATTGTTCCAAAGAGCCAGCTCTTCAAACCACTTGAAGATTACTTAATAATCTCTTTAATTATTGCAGCTGTAAGCCTGTTGTTGAGCCTAATATTTGCAGCGATGCTCGCAAACTCCTTATCAGAGCCCCTTGTGGAGTTAAAAGATAGTGTTGAGCGCTTGAGTAGAGGAGACCTTGAGTCTCCAATCTCAGTTAAGGCGAAAAATGAAATTGGTGAACTATCTCGGGCAGTAGAATTACTAAGGAAGTCTATGAACATCTTAATGAAACGTTCTGGAAGGTAAAAAGTGAAAGGTATTATTGTATTGTTTCTCCTTATGTTCGGGACTTTGGCAGGGGCAGTGTATTTTTATGAAACCAAAATAGCATCGCCCAAAGCAGCCGCTCAGACTAAAAGTAAAAAAAATAAATTAACACCTCCACTAGCCATTGCGAAAACGACCATAACTCCAGTTGCTCCAATTGTGCCCGTTAAACACTCACGAGTTGTTGAGTTGTCCTATTTAGATCGCTCCGAAAGACAGACTCCAAAAGAGCGGTTGATTAAAAATAAAGCGATTCAAGCGTCAATTTCTAGTACCATTAAAAAATCGATAAGACTAGAAATTCAAAAAGCAGTTGTGTCGGAGATGGGAAGAAAACGTTAATTGTCATTTTAATTTAAGGAAGAATTAATGAAATATTTAACTATTTTTGCAGCTTTATTATTTATGTCTGCCGCAAAGGCAGAAACGGTTACGACCGCTCCAAGTGCTGATCAATCAACTGAAAAAAACACCGCATCCATTCAGCAAGCAACCCAATCTGTCGCTAGAAAACTTATATTTCTTTTGGACTTAAAGACAATTCCAGTTAGTGAACAGTCCACTATCAATTTAAAAGACGTGGTACTCAAAGCGCTGAAAGAAGGTAAGCCTATGAGTGAAATTCGAGTAGCCACGAATCAAGCTCTTCAAGAGGTTAAAAACCAAGCAGCTGGCTCAGCAGTCGATACATCACCTGCAAAGGCACAGGACGAGCCGGTTGAGGTAGTATCTTCCGGTGAAATTGTTCCTAACCCTGCAGAGGTTGTTCAAGACCCAGTGACGGGTAAAATGATTGCAACAGTCTTGCCTGGTGAATCTATATTCCGCCTAGCGCAACGAGTGTACGGTAAAGAAAATGGGCGTAAATACATTCAAATATTTGCCGCTAATTCGGACAAAATTAAAGACATAAATGTTGTAGTAGAAGGGCAGCAGTTAGTAATGCCGTAAGTTTTCATGATCTTTTTTTAGACATAGTAGTATACTTATTAATGCGTCAGCTTTTTAGGGCTTAAAGCTGATCAACTTATTGCCATATAGTCAGTAATAAAAACGTCATGTGGTGTGCAATTAGGGCTAATTAATAAGAGTACAGGTTATGGGGCTTTCCTTCAGGAATATAAAAAAGGGCTTTTTTATATTAATCCTTATGCTGTTTGCTAGCTTATCAGCAGCGAAAACAGATAATCCTATGAGGCAGCGATTGGCTGATTCGGTAGTGATGGTCTATGCCACTTCCAAGTCAGATAATCCGCAAGCTCCTTGGAGTTCTCACACGGCATCTGGCTCAGGCTCAGGCTTTTTTCTTGAGGGTGGAAGAATAATCACAAATGCCCATGTGGTTGAAAATCATACCTTTATTGAGGTTCAGCGTGACGGAGATTCTAAGCGCTATGAAGCGGTTGTTGAAGCCGTGGCTCATGAAATAGATCTCGCTATTCTTAAACTTAAGTCACCCAAGCAGCTTGCTGATATCCAACCTTTGACACTTGGAGAGCTTCCTGAAGTTCATCAGGAAGTGACCGTGTATGGATATCCCGTGGGTGGAGAGGCGCTTAGTATTACTAAAGGGATTATTTCGCGCATAGAGCACCAAATGTATGTGCATAGCTATTTGATATTTCAAGCTATCCAAGTTGATGCCGCGATTAACCCTGGCAATAGTGGTGGCCCAGCTTTAGTGAACGATAAAGTGGTAGGCATAGTCATGCAGTCCCGTAACGGGGAGGAAAATATTGGGTATATGATACCCGTGACAATTCTGAAGCGTTTTTTAGCAGACATGGAAGATGGAAGATATGATGGTTTCCCAGAGTTGTCCGCTCAGTTTCAAAACTTAGTCAGCCCCGCGTTGCGCAAAGGTTACAACTTAACGGAGGACCAGTCTGGGGTGTTAGTCAGCAAAGTTTGCTTTAATACGCCGACAGATGATCTATTGGTCAAGGGCGATATTATTACGGGAATAGACGGTCATAAAATAGAAAATAACGGCATGGTAGTCTCCAGCCGTCGACATAGAGTTGATTTCGAGCACTTTGTACAAATGCGCCAACTAGGTGAAGCCGTTGAGTTGGAGTTGGTTCGTGATGGCAAGCTCATGAATGTCAGCATACCGTTAACGAAGAATTTGAAATCCAGTTTCAATTTTGACCAGGACCCAAGATATCTTATTTATGGTGGCTTTGTGATTATCGCCAATAAAAAGCCCGACGATTGCCTGACGAAAGATGAATTTGTGCAGCAGAAAGATGATATGCAGGAAGATGAGATCCTTGTAAGTCAGGTATTGGCATCATCAAGTAATAGGGGTTTTCACGATAGTATTTACACTAGATTGCATAAGATAAATGGAAGGCCGTTTAAAACCTTTAAACATTTCTATCAGCTGTTGAATGAAGATAAATCACCAGTGGTATTGTTAGAAAATGAAGGCGGTTATCAGATAGCAATTGATCGAAAATTAGCGGATGCTGAGCATGATGAGCTGCTTAAAAAGTATCGCGTACAGAAGGCTCATTCAAAAGAAGTTGACGAATGGAAGCTAGAACTGAAGACTTCATTAGCCAAGCCCAAAGACCCAGCTAATGAAGTTAAAATTCAATAGCAATTCGCGTGGATGCCAAGCACGTATCGGTTAATAATGCCGATGCGTGTTGCCGTCTTAGAGCCATCGAAGCCGTTGAAAATATTATCATTTAAACGAAGTTGAGCTTGCTTGGTATAACTTGCCGCAAGTGGTTTAAAAGACCAGTGCCATTTTTCTTCGTTATAGCCGGTAGGTCGAGAAGCGTCCTTTCGAGTGTAGGGTTGGCAGAAACCATATCGAGGTGCGTTTCTCACTAGCCAACTATAAACTTTTTTACCCTGACCTTTGCTAAAGTAACTATTGTTGAATGCGTTTAGGTCGATATCAGTGCCCCAGTGGTGTCGTGAACTGCCTGGCATTGAGCTGTACTCTAAAATTTTTCTAGCGCGTTTAGTTGGGTCTTTAATGGTTCGTTTTATGTTACGGATGCCGCCGACTTTACGCTTCCCATTCCACTTGGCTTCCCAGATAGATTTCTGATGGTAAAAGCTTCGCGAAGCAGAAAGAATTTTTAGTGTTATGCCGTCTTGTTTAGCTGCTGCATGCATCGCCCTAAACGCGTCGTAAGGAAGTTTTTGCATATACATGCCTGTCCTTGAAGCATAGCGTTTGTTGATTCTTACAAAGTCATTTCGCTTGCTGGCGCTAAACTTTCCCATTAAAAATCTATC
>CALHTA010000002.1 GCA_938038645.1 uncultured Thiotrichaceae bacterium | reverse complement strand
GGCACTGACCAAACCACAAACTCAATCAGGTTGGAATGTTCCCAATGCGGTTTGTACTCAGCTTCCTTGTTGCTGGCGCGATACTTCACTGCAAACCAAACCGTCATAATGATGACGGGGATGACCACGATCATCATGATTAGAAAGGACCAGATAATGAGATCCATTTGCTCGGCAGCAATCGGGCCCTTTGGGTCAAAAAGAAGATAATCAGCTTGGCCTATCGTGGGGATAGCCATTAGGAGTATCAGTAATTTGAGTTGCTTTGTTAACATTTTCACCAACTGGCTTGCTAGCCTGCTTTATGGGTTTAGCGCTAAAAAAATAAATCACTTACTGAGAATCCGGTATTTATTGAATTTTCAGTAATTACTGAAAACTATAAACGTTTCCTGATCTAGGTCAAGAAACCGGAGCTTATGAAATGTTAAGGGAGGGGGTAGTTTTTATATGCGAGGGTTTATTACTAGGGAATTTGAGCGTGGTCTAATTTTGATTTATGTATAGACAGTGATTTGCTCTAAAGTGTGTTTTAGAGCAAACAGCTTTTTATATTAAACGGTTTGATCAACCAAAAACCGTATCAGAGTTATTCTGACGACTTCTAAGCCGGTTCAATGACTGTTGCATCTTAGTGATACTTTCAATACTAAGCTCAGGGGTGTCATGGTTAGCAGCCGCGAGCATGTTTGCTCTCATCGCAACATCAAGCTCACTTCGATAATGTCCTAGCGTATTCACTGTGTTTTTGATGACTAGATTAATGCTTCGCTCATGTTGTTTTAATTGTTCAAGCTGGTGCAAATCGCCTTCCCTTTTGGCAATCATCTTTCTAACCGTTACTTTGGCCAGGTGCTTTTGTGACTCAAACAGGCTGGTTTCACATTGGCCAATCACTTTATGAAAGAGCTTGATTGACTCATCATCCACAATAATGCGTGTTGGTAGGTTAGATTTGCTTTGTAGTGCCCCTGAGAGCTTTTGAAAGAAACGAAACATAATAGTTGTTGCCTATAGGTTATGACTGACGAACTAAAATTGAATTTAAATTGCGCGTTTCTCTAATCCTTGAGAAACGCGCCGAGGGTCGGTATTGCGGAGGGGCTTATTTCGTTGCAAAGCACATAAATAAGCCAGCACCGCCAGTTTTAGCCAGCGCTTCTTGTGAGCAACCGCGAGAATTGTGTGCTGCGTTCCATGAAGTATTTCCACCGCCGTGTCTATCGGGATGCCCTACCGAAGCACTGCCTTCGTCAGAGCTAGTCCAATTACTACAAGTTCTGTCTTCTTTCACTCTTGGAAAAAAGGCAGTACCGTCAGCCATGGAGCCTGTCAAAATATCATGTTCATTAGGCTTGTCGCCGCGACCTTTAACCAACTCGCCTTTTTCATCAAGGGCTGTCGATTTAACAATGTTAGGCATTAGATGTAATTGATCTAAGTTAGCCGCGATCTCAACGCCTTTCGCGTTGTGCCATGGACCTTCACCAATTCGATCTCTAGCAGAAACGCCGCGCTTGCCTTCTTCTTGTGTGCTTAGGTAGGCTTTCCAAGTTTTGCCTTTAACACCAGCCGCTTCAGCGAGCGCTGTGCAATGTGCATCTGCACCTTCTAAACCTCCGAGATCGCCTCCTTTTCCGGAACCAACGCTAGTGATGAAAAAGCTCATAGACTCGTCTTCAGCGAAGGAGCTGGGGGTCGTTGCAACAACTGCTAAACTTAGCGTCAAGATAATGGGTAACTTCATAAGCATGCCTCTTATTTGTGGGGATCCTGCCATCTCGTATACTTGCTTTAAAATCATAAGGGAAAACAGCCTAGGATTTACACAAAGAGAATAGTTGATTCATCGATGCCACCGATGAGTCGATCTAGACACGTTATTAATTTTTTTTTATATTGTTAACAATGAGATAAGCTGTATTATCCATTCAAGAAGCATGAATTAATTACATGAGTGTCATTGATCTTGAAGCTGATCACACAAAAATCTGAAGAGTTTTGGATCGTTACGATTGCCTTGTTAATGGCTTTAACGCTTGCGTCCAATCACAGTACTCAAATTGATGCTTTGGGCTTCATTGCTAATTATCTGTATTGGATTTGCAGGATATTAATTGAGTCTGCCTTTTTCATTGCGGTATTTTTTGGGATAGAAAAGTACTGCAAAGCGTTGCTGTCTGGATGGTCTTGCTATCTTTGCGCCGTGTTATTAAGTCTAATTCCTTTCACGCTGTCCGTGACCGCTCTCGATATCATCATCGGGCTGCCTGAATTAGGGATCAATGATTCTGGTACAGAGCAAATATCAAGAGGCTGGGCATTTGTGCTAGAGCTGTTTTATCTACTAGACAACCATTTAGTTTTAGGCATGTTGTTGCTAATTCCGCGATGCATATTACGCTCAAAAAGCTATAACGATCTCAGTGATTCAGCACTCGATGAGAAAAAGGATCAGCTTGATACCTCAAAAGATAGCAATGCGAATATTCCTCTCACCTTTTTTGATTCTTTGGAAATGCCTTTAGACGGCCGTATTTACAGCATGGAGGCGCAAGAACACTACATTCTTGTCACGACGACGGTTGAGTCTCGAATGATACTGCACCGTTTCTCGGATGCGGTAAAACGAACCCCCCTAACACAAGGAATGCAGGTGCATCGCTCTCATTGGGTTGCTCACTCAGCCGTTAAAGAAGTTGTGATTGAAGGACAGAGTATGAAGCTCAAACTGGTGGACGACCGAATGATTCCGGTGAGCAGAACGTTTAGAGCAGCAGTCGAGAGTAAATACTCCGACTGATTGATCACCACACCGCTTCTAAGCAGTAATAGCTATTTTCTAAATCGGCATATCCGCCAGCAAATCATGAGCACGAGCCTCAATTTCGATAACTTCTGCCGTACCGTCTGACTTAATCAGCAATGCTTGCTCTGCAAGATTTACCGTTGGGCACACGTGCTTTGGAATAAGCAGTAATGTATCGCCACGTTTTGGCTTGTCCGCGGAAGTGCATTGCAGCGGCAGATGTTCTTCGCTGGGTGCCTTGGCGACAAGGTCCGGTCTTCCAAGTACAAAAGCGACAGGGTGACCCGCTTCGGATGCGATTGATTTTGAACCTGCATCACACGTTACTAAGTCAGTTTGCGGATGGCTAATAACCCGTGATAACAGCATGGCTGCCGGTTTTAACTCAAGATCTTCTAGGAGTGAATCGTATTGAAAATCATGAAACACCACCGTCCCTGGGGACACCCGATGCGCAACATCACTTTCACCAATGCAGCCATCGGCAAACTCAGGGTAGTTCAGTGCATAACGAAAAGTCGGTGTGCCGCTGGTGACAAGCTCACCACAGGTCAAGTCATCCTCTCCAAGCTTGTGAATAGTTGAGCAAATTTGACCGTACAAAGCATGAGAAGCGGTTTGGCGATCAGTCGCATTATCATCATGAATATGACCGTCATAAAAATGCAAACCACGAAATCGATCGCCCGCTGCTTTAGCGACAGCATGAATACTTTCATAGTCATTTAACGGTATCCCTGTGCGATTCATCTCAGGGTTGATGTCGATAAAAATACTGAGATTTTTGGGTACTTGGATTACGTGTAGCGGATCTTCACTTAGCACGGATATGCGAGTGTCTGCATAGGCTGTGGCAAGCTCTCCAGCGGCTGTTAGAGACGGACCTTGTAATGGGTAGGCGATGAGTAAATCAGCATCCGTTACTGCCCGCCCCGCTAATACAGTCAATAAACAACGGGCCTCACGCACAGTAGAGCATTTGAAATAGCGTACACCGGCATCAACCATTACGCCGTAAACATAGGGTGATTTAGTGGTTTTAAGATGGGGTCGCCAACGTGATGCATCACCTCCCATATAATCTAGCATTGCTTGCACGTTATGTTCGACTTTATCCGCATAAATAATCAGGGCAGGGGTCATGACTCGGCTGACTAATTCGTCAGATAGGGCATAGTCGTTTTCGTTTAGTTGGCTCAACCGCTCGTGGCTTAAATCTTGAGATTCCTTCATGGTTAACGCTCCTGAATACTAGTGCTGACTTGTCTGCCCATGACTTATTCTTTTGAACTCACCGCTCGGTGAGATAGAAGGGCTTGGTAAATTGCCTCACCCAAATATAAAACCGACATAGCCCCTCCAAATGCATTTTGATAATCCAGCTCAAATGAGCAACCACTCGATTGAGCAGCATTTTCATTAGCGGGGTTTGATGTTTGATAAGTGGGGAGGTACACACTACAAAATTCTTGGTTATTTTCACTGTGCAAATCTTTCAAATCAGCAGCACTTATTTGTGCTGTACCAAACTGGCTAGTTTTCTCAGGGCTTATCACTTCAAGGCCCAGCTGTTTAGCGGCATAAAAAGGCAGTGAGTTTTTTCCAAACACCCAAATAGGTTTTTCCTTATCAG
>CALHTA010000001.1 GCA_938038645.1 uncultured Thiotrichaceae bacterium | reverse complement strand
CCAAAGTTGAAAAAGTAAGGGCTCAGACGCCCAGACTTGAGCGTGTATTCACCAAAGCTCAGTACATTATTGTCGATTGCAAAGTTTAGGAATTCGTTTTGATAGTCTTTCATGGCGAGGATCACTGTCTGTAGTCGAATTGGTGGGTGAGTATAACAAAATTGAGCGCTATACTGCCTCGATTGATTTACAATTAACACAGTGAAGTGCTTCGTACTTTACAACCACTTTAGATAATACACAGGAAATAAAACGCAATGGCATCAAGCAGTAAGTACGCAATAAGAATTGTTCAGGAAGAGTCGATTTGGACAGCTGATATCACGCGTCGAGTGAGCCGAAAAGAAGTGGTTGTTTCAGCAACACAAAGTGGATTTGCTAATGAAGCTGAAGCACAGGCTTGGGCGGAGAGCGAACTAAAAAGTTTCATTGAAAACCAAAGCGCACGTAACAAGCGGAGAAATGAAAAGCGGTGAAATACTGGAAGATTGGCTTTCTGAGCGTCTTTGCACTGCTAATTGCTTTTGGCGGCTACTTTTATTCGCAGCTGCGCGCGTTAGAAGTCGAAAAGCTGAGCGACGATCTGTTTGTACTGCGAGGTATGGGTGGAAACACCACGGTGCTAAAAACGGATGCTGGCAATGTTATCGTTGATACCATGACGACGGGCACTCAGGGGCAACAGATTCGCCGTAAAGCGAAACAGCTGACCGGTATGGATACGGTACTGCTGATTAATACCCATTATCATTTAGACCATACTCACGGGAATCCTGCGTTTGATGTTGGGACGCGTGTTATATCGACTGAGCGCACATTGTTTTACCTGAAAAATACAGATGGTGAGTTTTGGAAAGGTGGTGCAGAAAAGTTATTGCCCAATGACACCTTTAGTGTGAGTAAAACGCTAGAGATCGGTGGTAAGACCATTGAGTTAATACACCCCGGAGCGGGTCACACGGATGGCGATTTAGTCGTTTTATTTAAAGATGAGCGTGTGGCTCATTTGGGTGACCTTTACTTCAATAAACACTACCCCAATATCGATCTTGAAGCAGGCGGCACTGTGCAGTTCTGGCCACAGACTTTGGATAATGTGTTGGCCTTAGATTTTGACCGAGCCGTCCCCGGGCATGGTGATACGAGTGAAAGGCCAGGTATTGTTCAGTTTCAAGAGTTTCTGCTTCAACTCGGCGCGGTGGCGCGAAGTGCTTTGGTTGAGAATAAAACGCTTGAGCAAACGCTTAACACGACAGCATTAACAGCCGATGCAGGCTACGAGCCCATTCGCTTTATCATTCCACTCGGATTGGATAGGGAGTTTGTTTTAAAGCGTGCTTGGGAAGAAGTTAATAAAGAATTCAAGCTTGTGGAATGACTCTGGAGATTGACCCCAGAGCCGCCGCTTAGATAAAATAAATATGCTAGCCGCCGACTTACTCGACGAGCTTTTTGTCTTTATTTCGCTGTGTATAGATCTGAGAGCTGCCTTTGTTTTCGACTACTTTTGGTTTCACTGGCTCCGGTGTTACACAGGCCTCAATCTCTTTCAGCTGCTGATCAGTTAAATTAGTCGGCTGAAAGCTACAAGCGCCAATGTGCAGCTTAAGGCCTTCTTTGGCGTTAGTTGTTAATAGGAAATTACCGCTCCGGTTATTCTCCGGTAGCTTCGCACACCAAGGCCCTGCACAAGACGTTGAGATAATGATTTTCTCATTCTTTACGTCACGTTTTCCCTTTTTGTCTCTCAAGCTACCGGTAAAGTGATACTCCGCTACAGCAGGACCTTTACCACCTATGTTCATTTCCCTTACTTCCTGAGAAATAACTTTTTTAAGCACCAATGTACCCGTTATGAATGCGGGGGATGAGGTTTTGCTCTCTTGCATGCTTTTACATTGCATTACATGGTCGGGTCTTGCGCAGCTCAGAGCGAACGCAGAGCTAGTGGCCGCCAAAAGAACGGTCGTAGCAACTGCCTGTTGAATCAATGTTTTAGTTTTCATCATTTTCTCCCATCAGTAGATTTTATAAGGCTCACAAATAACGAGTGTCAGTTAAAAAGAGTAAATCCGATATTAAAAGTTCCTGCGTAGTAATTACTGTCAGCCCCTAGCCTATGTTTATAGGCCTATAAAAGTAAATCGGAGAAGTGAAAATGATAAAACAAATTATTGCTACAACATTTTTTTTAGGATTGGCCATGCAGAGTGTGGTTATCGCTGGTAGTCATGGTGGTGCACTGGCTGTTATGGGTGAAGATCAGGATGTATCGGGTGGAACGGTTACGGCTTCAAAAATTATGGCTGGTGCAAATGGCTGGTTAGTTGTTCATCGTACCGATGATAAAATGAAGCCTGGCGTTGTCGTTGCTCATGCGCCGCTTAGAAAAGGTGAAAATACCGATGTCGCTGCAATCCTCACTGAAGAAGTAAAAGCTGGCGAGAAACTTATGCTGATGCTTCATGCTGAAGAGGGTGGTATGAAAACGGGTATCTTTGAATACACTTTAGGTGCTAAAGAAGACGGCCCTATCAAGGTAGATGGCAAGCTAGTAATGACTGTGATTACTGCTCAATAATTAAAAACTTGTGATTGAAGATGGTTTGAAGGGGCGAATGATCGCCCCTTTTTTTGTGTCGCTGAGGGAGTCAGGAGAACTACCTAACGGCTTAAGTCTGTGTTTTTTTCCAAATCACAGGTGAGTTGAAAGCATAGTTATAAAGGCAGAAATATTGCAAAACCATCACAGGCACTAAAATGGCTAATATTGTTCCAATATATAAATATAGCTCTAAGCCAACTTGGTCTAGAAGATCTGTGCCAAACACATTAAAGAGTGAATAAGCATCGGTGATTAGTGCGATCAAAATCCAGCTTTTCCAGAAGCCTGAAGTGATTAGAGATTTACTGTAAGCAAAACCAAATATGCCTAGGATCGTGACAGGGTAGATCACAAAATCAATAAAATTCTCTAAGGTTGTTTTATCTTCAATTGGATCGATAAAACTAGAAACCATCAGCAGCAGTTGCAGAGTCGCCATGACCCAAAAAAATATTTTCCAGCCTTTTTTAGACTTGGGCTGAGGGATGTCATCTCCAAGGTCTGACTTGGGGGCTTGATAAGGGTTATCCATTTATTATCCTGTGCTTGTTGGCACTTTTAGTATGCATGGTTCAATAGCGACTTAAAGTGTAATTACTTTAGCAAAGTGTAGAAATCTAATACAGC